>MVCQ01000068.1 GCA_002059205.1 Candidatus Latescibacteria bacterium 4484_107 | reverse complement strand
TGCGGCCCCGGGGGATGAGCGAACGATCCGGGGGTTGGTGCGGGCGATGGAGGATGAAAATATGGGGGTGCGGGATGCGGCCTCGTCCAGTCTTCAGACCATCGGGGGTCCGATGGCGGCAGCGTGTCTGATCCCGTTGATCGGGAGTGAGGATATCGTGATCCGTAATCTGGCGATGGACATTTTGGTGAATATGGGGGAATGCGCCGTGGATCCGGCGATCCAGGCGCTCCGGGACGAGGACGGGGATGTGCGGAAGTTCGGGGCGGATATTTTAGGGATGGTAGGCGATCCGAGAGGGGCGGAGTCGTTGTGCAAGGCGTTGTGGGATACGGATGAAAATGTGGCATACTCGGCGGCGGAGGCGTTGGGCAAAATCGGAGACGCCAAAGGGGTTGGCCCCCTGTTGGAGGCGTTTCGGAAATTGGAGCATGTGCGGACGCCCGCGGCGGAGGCGCTGGGCAAGATCGGCGGCGAGGAAGCCGTGGGGGCCCTGTCGGAAGCGTTATACGAAGAGGACACGTTGCTGGTTTTTGCGGCTGCGGAAGCATTGGGGAATTTGAGCGACCCGAGGGCGTTCGATGCACTGATCCGGTTCGCCCTGAAAACGGAGGATCGCTATTTGCGAAATGTCGCGCTGAGGGCGTCGTCGAAGGTCTCCCAGCGGACCAGACAGTCGCTGAGGGCATCCATTCCCGAGGAAAAATGGGAAGCCTATGTGGAGGACGGTCTCGCGGACGACGAGGAAGCCGTCCGGGCCGATTTTATTGCCGAGCTCCGGAAAGTTGACGATGAAAAATTATTGCTCCGGCTCTTAGAGGGGGAGGTCGGTCGGGATGAGGAGGCCGGTCTTGCGTTGATCACCGCCTTGAGCGAAGTGGGGGAAAGCCCTGAATCGGTCGCGTTGTTGGAGCAGGCGCTGGCCTATCCGGACGCGGAGACGAAATGCGCCGTGCTGCGCGGGTTGGCGCGCATCGGCGGGTCTTTGGCGTTTCCCCGGTTGGTGGAGGCCCTTTCCGACCCGGCTCCGGAGGTGCAGGAACAGGCGCTGGATGCGTTGGTCGGCATCGGGGGATCCGCGGCGCTGGAACAATTTATCGCGCTGTTGTCGAACGAAGATCCCGGGGTGCGGCAGTGGGCGATCCGGGGTTTAGGAATGCTGGGAACCGAGAAGGCGGCGTCGGCGCTGAAAAAGGCATTGTCCGATGCGTTGCCCGAAATCCGTCGGACGGCGGCGGCTTCCCTGGCCCGATCGGGCGATAAGGAAGCGTTCGAGATGCTCTCCGAAGGATTGAAGGACTCGGATTCGGGGGTGCTGATGGCCACGCTGGATACGTTCAGGGAGATCGGAACTCCGGAGACGGTGCGTTATATTGCGCCGGTTCTAAAGAATGAAAATCCATGGGTTGCTTTCCGGGCGGCGGAGATTCTGGGCACGATCGGAGACCAATCGGCTGTAGAGCCTTTGTTGAACGCACTGACTCGTGAGGACGATTTGTTGGTCATTGCCTCGGCGAAGGCGTTGGGCGCACTCGGAAGTGAGCAGGCCGTCGGCCCGCTGAGGGCCCTGATCGGAAGCGAAAATCCGGACGTGCGTCAAGCCGCAGAGGAAGCCTTAGAAGCGATTGGGTGAGGGGGGATGCCAGTCATGTAACCTGTTGCAAGTTGCTAACCTTCGGGAGGTTAGAGGAATTATCCATGAGTAAAGGACGAAAAGACTATGAGACAAGTGACGAAGGCAAGCATCGAACGCATTAGTGATCTGCCTATGTTGCCCGACTTAGCGGCCGAGGTGATGGCCATGGTCTCGGATCCCACCTCGTCTATGGCGGACATTCGGGACCTGATCGAACGGGATCCGGCCTTGACCGCCAAGTTACTGAAGGTGGCCAATTCAGCGCTGTTCGGGATGCGGCGGCGGATTGGAACGATCCAGTTGGCGCTGGTCGTTCTTGGGATGAACGAGGTGTCGTCCATCGTAACGAGCCTCTCCGTATTCACGGCGTTCTGCGATATGCCGGATGATGAGTTTTTCGATCGAAAACGATTCTGGGAGCACTCGGCGGGCTGCGGAGGGATTGCACGGATACTCTCCAAAAGGCTCGGATTGAAGATGGAAGGACGGGAGTTCGTGGCCGGATTGATGCACGACGTGGGCCGGATTCTTATAGATCAGTATTTCCACGGGGAGTTCGTCCAAATTGCAGCGCGGGTTCAGGGCGGAGACGGAAGTATGCGGGATGCGGAGAAGGAGTTCTTAGGGGTTTCGCACGATGAGATGGGGGGATGGCTGGCCGACCGGTGGGGGTTGCCGGATGCGTTGATCGAAGCGGTCGCCTGTCATCATGAGCCCGGTCGCGCCGAGGTGGATCGGCCCCTGACGGCTGTGGTGCATCTGGCGGATTTGTTTTGTCGCGCCAAAGGCATCGGATTCAGCGGGGAAACGGAGGGGTTCTCCATCGTGGACGATGAGGCATGGAAGCTGTTGGCCGAGGACCATCCGAACTTAGCGGATATGGACATCGAGCGTTTCACCTTTGAGTTGGACGAGGAGATCGAGAAGGCTATGGAATTCATCCGTATTTCGACGAGCCAACCGGATGCATGCGGAGAGGAGATGCCATGATGACACAGACTGCGCAGGCTCCGAAGCTCGCCGACGATAAGTTCAGGACGATTCGGGATCTTATCTACGAAAAAAGCGGGATGTATTTCGGAGACGGGAAGAAATATCTGATGGAGAGCCGGTTGGCCCGGCGGCTTGTGGCGCGCGGGTTGAAAACCTACGATGAGTATTACTATTTTCTCAAGTACGATCCCAAACGTGCGGAGGAAATCAACCGGCTGTTCGATGAGATCACGATCAACGAGACGAGTTTTTTTCGCAATCCCCCTCAATTGGAGGCCTTCGGAAAAAAGATTCTTCCGGGGATCGTGGCGGACAAAGAGAAGAGCGGCGCCCGAAATCTGCGGATATGGAGCGCGGGCTGTTCCAGCGGAGAGGAGCCTTATACGCTGGGGATCTATATTCTGGAGGCCCTGAAATTTTCTTTGCCCAAATGGAAGGTGGAGATCCACGCCAGCGATCTCAGCAAGGAGATCCTGCAGAAGGCGAAGAACGGGGTTTACGGAGACAATGCGTTGCGCAACACGGCCCCGTCCTACCAAAGCCGCTATTTTGTGCAGGTGAACGGAATGTATGCCATCCGGGACGAGGTGAAAAAGCTGGTGCGTTTTCAACAGATCAACCTCACCGACAAAGTGAAGATGCGGTCCATGCGCGGCATGGACGTCATCTTCTGCCGCAATGTGCTGATCTATTTCGATATGGAATCGAAGAAGCAGGTGATCGCGCATTTCTACGATAACCTCAACCCCGGCGGATACCTCTTCATCGGACACTCGGAGTCGCTGCACGGAGTATCCAAGGCCTTCAAGCTGGTGCATTTCCCGAAAGCGATGGTGTATCAAAAAGCGTGAGGGGATTTCGGATTTGGGATTTCGGATTGCGGATTGTCCCCGCCAAACTCAATGTGAAATCGGAGCGGGGTTTTTCAATCCGAAATCTGAAATCCGAAATTGTAAAGAGAGGAGCATAACGGTTATGAAAAAAGTAGTCTTAGTGGCCGACGATTCTTCTACGGTGCGGAAGTTTGTGTCGTTTGCGGTAAAGAGTATGGGGCATCGGGTGATCACAGCCACGGACGGGATGGATGCCCTGGAGAAACTTCCAGACGCGGAGGTGGATCTGGTCATCACCGATCTAAATATGCCCAATATGAACGGATACGAGTTGATTGACTCCCTTCGTAAAAGCGAGCGATATAGGGAAACGCCGATCATTATTTTATCCTCCGAGAGCGGGGAGGAGGATAAAAAGAAGGGCAAGGAGCTTGGGGCGGATTCGTATATGGTGAAGCCCTTCAATGCGAAGCGGATTCAGTACGAAATATCGAAGTATATTGAGTGAAACGTGATGCGTGAAACGAGAGCGGGAGTTACCGAACCGTGGCTTTTATCGCACGGAGGCGGTGGTGGGGTTTCCCACTCACCACTCACCACTCACCACTCACCAATCACCAATGGCAGAGGAGTATGCGATGAGCGATGAGTTAGAGATGATGGGCGACATTATCGAGGAGTTTGTGGTGGAGGCGGAGGAGTTGGTGGAGAAGTTGGACGGGGATTTTGTGACGCTCGAGAAGCAGCCGGACGATGGGGAACTGCTGAATGAGGTGTTCCGGTCGGCGCACACGCTCAAGGGGATGGCTTCGTTTTTGGGGTTTGCGGGGATTACGAAGCTGTCGCACCGGATGGAGGATGTGCTGAATAAGCTCAGGCGTGGAGAGAGGACGCTTTCGCCCGGGATGATGGATGTGCTGTTGGAGGGGATGGATCGGCTTCGGACGCTCGTGGAGGAGGTCAAGGAGCATCAGAAGGAGGCGTCGGATGTGTCGGACGTGGTGGAAAAACTCCAGGGTGTTTTGGAGGGCGCGGCGGTTTTGGAGGAGTCTTCGGAAACGGTCGTCAACGGGGTGGAAGGCGACGGTGCGGAAATAATCGAAGCGGAGGCCGGGAAGGACGCATCGAGCGACGCGTCCGAAGAGGAGGAGGCGTCTCCGGAGAGCGAGGAGCCTGTGAAGGAGGAAGTTCCCGTGATCCCGGAAAAGGAGGAGGAGGAAGACGCAGGCGATACGATGGACGTGGATGCGTTCTCGGAGGAGATGACGGAGATCCTTCAGGACTTCATCCTGGAGACCGAGGAGATCATCGAGAAGTTAGATCACGATCTGGTTGCGCTCGAAGGACGTCCGGACGATCTGGATCTGCTCAACGAGATATTCCGGTCCGCGCACACGATCAAAGGCACCTCTTCGTTTCTCGGCTTCACGCAGATGACCAGGCTGACCCACCGGACGGAGGATGTGCTCAATAAACTCCGAAAGGGGGAACTGAGCGTTACCGCGGATCGGATGGATGCGCTTTTAGAGGCGGCGGATGCGATTAAAATGTTGTTGGATCGAATCAAGGAACAGAATTTAGAGAAGGTGGATCTCTCCCATGTGACGGCGATGCTGGAAGGGACGATGACGGAGCAGGGAGGCACTCCCCCGGTTCGCGAGCAGAAGCCCGCCGACGCGGAACCGGAGGCGGAGAAGCCGGTGGACAAAAAGCCCGCGGCCCAGGCATCCGTCAAGGAAGCACCCGGGGAAGCCAAGTCCTCACCTCCCAAGATGCCGGGGAAATCCGTGACGGATCAGACCGTCCGAGTGGATGTGGACCGGCTGGATAATCTGATGAATTGGGTGGGAGAGCTTTCTTTAGAGAAGAACCGGCTCAACCGGATCACGTCACTGTTCGAGGGCGCGGAAGACGTGGAGGAGCTTTCCGGGCAGCTGAACGACGTGAATGCCAAGATGGCCTTTATCACCACCGAACTTCAGACCGCGGTGATGAAGACGCGGATGCTTCCGGTGGGCAAGGTGTTCGGAAAGTTTCCCCGGATGGTGCGGGATCTGGCGCGGGATGCGGGTAAGCAGATCGATCTCCAAATATCCGGGGAAGAAACGGAATTGGATAAGTCCGTAGTGGAGGAGATCGGCGATCCCCTCGTGCATTTGATCCGCAATGCGGTGGATCACGGCGTGGAGATGCCGGCGGACCGGGCGAAAGCAGGCAAGCCGGAGAAGGGCACGGTGAAGCTGTGCGCGGAGCACCAGGGCAATCACATCGTGATCGCCATCGAGGACGACGGCAAGGGAATGGATCCGGAGGTGCTGAAAAAGAAGGCCATCGAGAAGGGCATCCTCACGGAGGCGGATGCGGAGCGGATGAGCGATCGGGACGCATGGAATCTGATTTTCGCGCCGGGATTCAGCACGGCCGCCAAAGTGACCAGTGTGTCCGGTCGGGGCGTGGGCATGGACGTAGTAAAAACGAACGTGGCCAAGCTCAACGGGATTATTGACATCGACTCCGAGTTGGGTGTCGGAACCAAGATCCTTATTAAGCTGCCCCTGACGCTGGCGATTGTCAATGGGCTGCTGGTGAAGGTGAGCGACGAGATCTATATTATTCCACTCGTATCCGTCTTGGAGACCGTGCGTCCGCAGCCGGAGCAGATGAGCACTATTAACGGACGGGAAGTGATCCGGCTTCGGGATCACGTGCTTCCGCTTCTGCGTTTCGACGAAGTGTATAATGTGCCCCGGAACAACGGTCACATGGATATTCCCTACGTGGTCGTGGTGGCTCTGGCGGACAAGCAGATCGGTCTGGCCGTGGATGACATGATGGGCCAGGAGGAAGTGGTGATCAAGACGCTGGGGAAGTATCTCGGCGACATGCAGGGCATCGCGGGTTCAGCCATCCTCGGCGATGGACGGGTTCGGCTTATTGTGGATGTGGCGGATCTGGTGCGTATGGGGAAAGAGGAGTAGAAGGCGGAGTGCAAAATGAAAAATGAAAAATACGTAGTTTGTAGTGAGGCACGATAGTGCCGCGGGAAAATTTCTACAAACGTAGCTACAACGCCACTAACGTGGCTTACTACGAACCACGCAACACGAAAGGGTAATCACATGGCGGAAGATATGATGGACCAGGTTGAATCGGGAGACGCTTCCGAAACGGGAGAAGATTTGCTGCAGTTGGTATCCTTCAAGATCGGGGAAGAGGAGTTTGGAGTGGATATCCTCAACGTCCGGGAGATCAACCGGATGGTGGAGATCACGCGCGTTCCCAAGTCGCCGGAGTACGTGGAAGGCGTCATCAACCTCAGGGGCAAGGTAATTCCCATCGTGAGTCTGAGGAAGCGGATGGGCATGCCGGAGAAGGAGCAGGATAAGGATACCCGGATCGTGGTGGTGGAGTTGGAGGATCAGCTGATCGGCTTCGTGGTGGACGCAGTTTCGGAAGTGCTGCGGATCCCAAGAAACATCACCGAGCCGCCTCCGGAGACCGCCTCCGGAGTGGATGCGGAATACATTACCAGCATCGCGAAGATGGACGAGCGGCTGCTGATTTTGTTGAATCTGAATCGGCTCCTCGCCTTCGGAGATCGGGAAGTGTTGAAGGAAGCGGCGTGAGGCAGAGATCAGAGGCCAGAGGTCAGAGGTCAGAGGTCAGAGGCCGGAAACTAAAATGATTCTCGTTCCCACGCGGAGCGCAGGACGGGAAATCAATCACCAATCACCAATCACCAAAGGAGAGTCTCATGTTCAAGAACATGAAAATCGGGGCAAAGCTGTTGGTCGGCTTTGCAAGCGTGCTCGTTCTGACGGCCGTGCTGGG
>MVCQ01000067.1 GCA_002059205.1 Candidatus Latescibacteria bacterium 4484_107 | reverse complement strand
CGCAAGCAGAAGCCGGGTCTGTATGTAAAGATCAAGGGAGAACTATCCCGGGACTATCTTGATCGTAGCGGCAGACATTTTTTGAGATCGAACGAGGCCAATCCGACCCGCATCGTTCCGTCTATGGCTCATGGGGATTCCTTTCAACGGGGCAAGCGTTCAGCTATCAGCAGTCGGCTCCCCCCTGTCCTTGGGGCGCTCCTTCATCCCGAATAATGCGTGTGGCAACATCGGGCGAAACACGAAAGTCGGTGGAATGAACACGGACGGCTGAATGCCTACTCACCGAGTTTTCTGAGCCAGCCAGTCCGGATTTTGCCGCACCGCTTCGACGCATACCTTCAACATCCGGGGGCTGTCTATAATCCGAACCGTGGCCTCTCCGACCGCGGCCATTTTCATGATCCCGCGATCCTGGAGCGGCGCATCCACCACGTCGAAGGTGCGGGCCCGATCCGTCGTATAGGCCTGCACGCGATAGGAATGCTCCCGGCCCGAACGATCCACCACCGTGCCAGTCAGCATCTCGTCCAGAAAAATGTACGGCGCGGTCGTCTCCTCCACCACGTGCAGGGTCGTGTTGCACGACTGGCCCACGCCCAAAAGCACAATGCGGCCTTCCGTAGCGGCGATCCTGCCCCAAGGGCTTTCCGGCCCGCAGGGACCCCGGCTGCGCAAATGATCCCGGAGCAACTCCCCGCTTCGGGGGCCGATCGCGGAGACCGGATGCGAGGGATGCACGCTTTGCCGCGTCCTCGGATGCCGGCGGATCGCTTCGGTAATTGCACCGTTTTTGGAGGGCATCACGCGCAGATCGATCCGGGATTGTAGCCGAAGGAACTGTGTCATCGAGCCGCGAAATACGAGGTTCGGCGCGCACAACGTTCCTTCCGGTCCCAATACCCGCAGAAAAGCCTCCACCACCGCTTCGGCTCCGCCCTCAACGTGGCCGAGAGACGAGAGCGAGCTGTGTAGCATAATAGTCTGGCCTTTGTCCAGGCCTGCGGCAATGAGTTGTTGCTCAAGTTTCGTCACAGTTAAAGACATGGGGTTTATCCCGAATCGCTCGAAACTTACTGACTTGCGGGGGGGGTATTTGTGTCTGAGGGCTCAACGAAGAAACGGAATCCTGCCAAATACCGCTAAGCTGGCCCCCGCGATCATAAGCAGCACGCCAAACAGCCGGACCAGGGTGAAGCGCTCGACCGGAGAACCGAGCAGGCCATAATGGGCGATCAGCAGACCACCGATGACCTGTCCCGTGAGCAGGATGACGTTCGTGGTGCCCGCGCCCAATCGTGGGATGAAGGAGATGACCGCGAATACAATACAAGCCCCGATGGCGCCCGCGAGCCAGAGCCACGGGGGAGCGGTTCGGGCGCGCGTCCAGAACGTAGGATCCCATCCGCTCAAAGCGATCAGCACGGCCATTGCCGCGCCGATCAGCCAGAAGGCGGCGTTTCCCATGCGGGGGGTCCCGACTATTTTTCCGATGGCGGCGTTCATGGAGAAATGCAGCGCGATCACCATACCGACGACAAAGGGTGCCGCAAGCCATAGTGCTTTCATAAGGTTCGATCCTTTCCGATGGTATGCAGGTTCTAAAAAAAATGAGTCTTTCCCGCTTATGTTAAGGGAGGGCAGAAGTACCCCCGGAAAGCCGAGCTGAAGCTGGCACCGGAAACGCCACAAAGCCCCTGAAGGGACTGCCCAACAGCCTCTTGAGAGGCTTTTTGCTGTTGCCAGTGCCGAGTTCACTCCGGCTTTTTTCGGGGCAACTAAAATTCATTACATCGGGATTTTGTAATCCCGATGCGCAGCCTTGTAAGACCTGTGATTCGGGAAAACAATTTCCCGAACCAACCGGGAGCCGGGAATCCCCACCGGAGGAGATGGGGATGGGATCAGTGCTGTCAGTGCATATCAGTGAGATCAGCGATTCCGGAGGTTGAGCTAAGTGAAAAATTTGTATCACCCTATCTCTTCTTCACCTCCACCGCTCCCACCTCCGCGGTTCCCATCTTTCCATCTAAGCATCTCCGGTCGAAGAAATACACGAATCCCGATTCGCCGCCCACCAGCAGATCGAGCCACCCGTCACCGTTCCAGTCTACCACGCAAGGCGGCAGCTCTGGCCGGCTGATGTGGCGGATCGGGCCGTCGGGCGTGCTCAGAGGCACAGGATCGCGGAATCGCGGTTGCGCGTTATCCCCCACATTTTCCAGATAGTTGATGTGCCAGCCACACGTCACGATTAGATCCCATTTCCCGTTGCCGTTCCAGTCGCACACGTCCACGAACATCGAGGTATTCAGCCGGTGTTGCGAAGGCGGGTAGCTGTCGGGATCAACGCGCTTCGCTGTAATGGTCCGTCCGTCTTCGAAAATCAGCGGCGCTCCCGCCGAACATTTCAGCGCACTTGTTGAAGCATCCCGATAGCGCCGGAACAGGCAAATCACCCCCTCAGGACTTACGGCCACCAAGTCGGGCAAGCCATCGCCATCCCAGTCCACCACCGAGGGGCGGAAACGCCAGCCAAAGGGATCGGCCACGCCCTTCCACCTTGATGGCCACGGGTTGGGTAAATTGAGGCTGATGAAGCTTGCCCACATTTTTACAGAAAAAGATGCGATTGGTATTGTTGCCGAGGATCAGATCGGGCAGCCCATCCCTATCCCAATCCGCGAAGACCACCTTGGTCTGACCGCAATAGCATTCTGAATCGGCATCGTGGAGAATGTGCTCGCGCATAATGCGGAGGACTGCTCCGTCCACCGTTTTCAAGGGTTTCCCCGGCTCGAAGACCGGCCGCTCTTTCGTGCCCACGTTTTCACAGAGGTGGACAAATCCCATCTCGTTCCCGATCAGTAGATCCCAGTCGCCGTCCCCGTCCCCGTCGCACGCCGCCGGACTGGAAAAAGCCCCGGAGGAAACCTGCGCTGGATGCCCCATCATAAGCCCGCGATCCACAAACTGAGCCAGACCCTCCGCATCCCGACCGGTCCGCTCCCAATACCGCACGCAGGAGTCGCCGCCTCCGATGAGCAGTCCACAAAACGCCTCGTCCTCCGTCCAGCGGGGGATCTGAAACCCCCCGCGATCGCGATACACCGGCTTCTGAGGCGTGCCGGTATTTTGATAAAGCAGACACGGAAAGGGTAGGTTCAGATCCTCCATGATCAGATCACGTCTCCCTTCGCCCGTCCAGTCGCACAGATCGAACGACCAGTTGCCCGCCACCGGATCGCCGTTCTCCAGAAGAAGCCGCCGGGGCGGGTCGTCAAAACGAGGCTCCTCTCCGGCCGGGGAAGTGCGAATACGGCGTCTCCGGTACAGGAGACGATCAGCGTCGGGCGTCCGTCTCCGAACCAGTCCAATATGCGAATGCCCGGATATCCGGTATGCTTTACGCACTTCGGCTGGGGTATCTTCTGAGCCAACTCCAATACCGGCAGCCCGTTGTGATCCCGGACGCCCGTATTGCGATAGATTTTTATATACTCATCCGCCAGACTAATGGTGATCACATCCAAGCGGCCCGTGCCGAACCAGTCGAAGAGTTTGAAGCGCAGGTAATACTCGCTGATAAAGCCCGACTCGTCCGTTACCGGCGTCTTGCTGTACCAACGCAATTCGTGTTCGACACCCCGGGCATGCAGCCGGAGCGGTCGGTCGAAGAAGGGCTTTTCGTTGCTCCCGATGTTGCGGAAGAAGAATATTCCATCCCACGGCATCCCGATGGTATTGGAGTATTGCGAACCCACCAGCACGTCCACCTCGCCGTCGCCGTCCCAATCCACGGAGAGGGGCGCGGAATGCATGGGCACTTCGATCGGAGCCGGGCCGTCGCAGTTGAGCATCAACTCATCGCCGAAACCCACGTTGGCCGTGTAGGAGGGGGGCGTAGCGCTTGGCTCCGATGACGTCGAAATAGAGTTCCCATCGTGCGTCCTTATGCGCCCGATCCGCCGTCCAATGGATCGTTCCCCGATCCTCGTAGCACAACATCTCGGAGACCCGACAGGGAATCCGTTCCACTTCGCCGTAAGCATCCCGCGCCACCAGCACGATGGAACGCGGATCTATCGCGCCCCGAACACCGGTCGTGCGCAGCAGTTGTCCAAAATCCACATCGGCCTTGCGGAGGCTGCCCCCCCATCCGACAGATCGGAGAGCCGAAGCGGTACCCTATAGGGACGATCTATTGGCCATTCGGCATCCGGGTTTTGCTCTGAGAGACTTGCGTTCAATGGGAGTTTTTTTCACCGTTTACTCCTCAACGTTTCAAATGGGTGGTACTCATCATCAGACCTCCGGGAATTTTGAAATTTTGGAGGACTATTTCACTCAATGACTGAGCCTCTTGTAACGTCACAAAGTAGAAATCATTGTGCAGGGGTTAAGAACGGTAAAGCGTAGGTCTATCCGTTCTTGTCTGACCTGACCTGGGTGAGATAAAGAGGCAACAGACAGGAATGTCTGTTCCACCAAGCTCTTGTAAAAGGGGTATCCGATGAGCTTTTCGGACTTTTGCAAGAGGCCCGGACCGAGTCAAGTTTTCAGGCCCGCTCCACCAGCTTCGCTCCCGCCTCAAGCGCCTTTCTCAGCGCGGTGGGATGCTTCCGAATCGCGCCCTTTTTGTCCACCCCTGCAAAGCACAGATCGTTCCCGTACGCCAAGTCCAACGTGGCGAACACCGCCTGCACGATGGTCTTCAGCGGCCGGAACAGATGAGGGCGGGCGCTTCCCCCGACGCTGAGCAGGAGGCTTTTGCGCTTTGTGCCGTCTTCGACGAGGGGACGTTTCAGCACGTACTTGGCCACCCACAAACACTGGCACCGATCCATCATGCTCTTAGTCTGCGCCGGAGGTCCCATAAAAAAGACCGGCGCGGCCAGCACCAGCGCGTCCAGCGTTCGGAAGCGGTCGTAGAGGCGCTGCATATCGTCCTCTATCACACACCAACCCGTGCGCGCGCATCCACCGCAATGCCGGCAGGGATGGATATTCAACTCACTCAGAACGATCTTCTCCACGCCTGCGCCCCGTTCTTTTGCTCCCTCCAGCGCCCGATCCAAAAGAAGCTCCGTGTTGCCCCCCCGTCGGGGGCTGCCGCTCAGGCCGAGCACTTTCATGATTTCTCCGTACGCACGGGAATGAGGATTGCAGATCAAGGGTTGCAGATTTCCAAAGTCTCGAAGACGTTGGAAATCTATGTTGTTCTCCAAAGATAGCACTTTTCAGAAAAAAAGTCACGAAAAAACGAAAAAGAATTTGATTCTGAGCGCGATTTAATATATATTAGGATAATACGAATCAGATCGCCGATAAAATGGGAAAAGGGATGCGGATGAACACGGATCAGGAGCGATCACAAAAAACCGTGTATATCCGCATGGATCCGCGTCCAACAAGGAAGGAAGCATTTACTCAAGAGAAGGGAGAACCCACTATGTTAAAAGTTGGACTGATCGGAGCAGGCTTTATGGGTCAGATGCACACCAACGTGTACGCCAATATCCCCGAAGCGCAACTGATCGCCGTAGCAGATCAGGATGAAGCGAAGGCGCGTGAACTTGCTCCCGACGCAACGATCTATGGGACAGCTGAGGAGATGATGAAGGCGGAGTCGCTGGATGTGGTGGATGTCTGCCTGCCCACGTATCTGCACGCGGAGTACGTCGTGAAAGCCGCACAGGCCGGGAAGCACGTACTCTGCGAAAAGCCGATGGCCATGACACCCGGCGAAGCCGACCGCATGATCGAAGCCACGGAGAAGGCAGGCGTGACCTTTATGGTCGCCCACTGCATCCGTTTCTGGCCGGAATACATGGCCCTGAAGAACATCGTGGATAAGGGAACCTTGGGGAAACTGACTTCGCTCTCGTGCGTGCGCCGGTCTCCAACGCCCACCTGGAGCTGGGATGGCTGGCTTTTGGATCCGGTGCGAAGCGGTGGCATGGCGCTGGATCTGCATATCCACGACACGGATTACATCCTCTATCTTTTCGGAAAACCCGCGTCCGTGTGCTCCTCCGGCGTCTGGGACGAGCGGGGATGCGTCCATATTTTCACTACGTACGACTTCGGATCGGATCGGTCCGTATTTGCCGAGGGCGGATGGGATTTCCCGGCGGCGTATCCCTTCAATATGAGCTTCAGCGCGGTCTTCGAAAAGGGCGCGGTGGCTATGCAGCCCGGTTTCGTGGTGTATGAAGCGGGCAAGGATCCGGTCTCCCCGGAGCTTCCCAAGCCCAACATCGGAGCCGTAGAGGGCGTGGGAAACATTTCCGATCTCGGAGGCTATTTCAACGAGATCCGGTATTTTATAGATTGCCTGCTAAAAGGGGAAAAACCCCGGATCGTCACTCCCCGGGATGCGAAGGATAGCGTGGAAACACTTCTCGCGGAGATGGAATCCGCGAAGACGGGGAAAGCGGTTACGCTATAACGATTGCGGATTTCGGATTGGGGATTGCGGAATGCAACCCTTCGGGCTTGAGCCCCTCAGGGCGAAGCCTCACCGCAAAGGCGCAAAGGACGCAAAGAAAAGCGGAATCACGGCCTTGAAGTTCGTTGCGACTTTTCGGGGTAAAATTTGAAATCCGCCATCAGAAACCGAGTTACCAGTAACCAATCACCAAAAGGGTGGACGAATGCGATGGGGCAGCCTGTTTATCCTAAGCCTGACGCTCTCCTGGACGCTCGCCGCGTCGGCAGGGACGGAAGCGGAGTTCGACTTCGCCAAGAATCTCTATAAGGATGGGATGTACGAAGCGGCGGCCCGGCAGTTCGAGCAGTTTGTGCGGGACCATCCGGCAAGCGAGCGTGCGGCGGAGGCGCAGTTTCTAACGGCTGAGTCATACTTTCGGTCCGGCGCGATAGAGGAGGCGCTGTCCGGGTACGAGCGTTTTATCGTGCGTCACCCGGACGATCTGCGCATTGCCGAGGCCCAAATGAAGCGGGGGGAGTGTCTGTCCGAACTGGGGCGTTTCGCGGATGCCGCCGAGGTGTTCAGCGATCTGCGGAAGCTTTTTCCCACGGGCGATTTTGCGGATCAGGCGTTGTTGGAGGCGGGAAAAAATTTTCGGCGGATCGGAGACACCAAACGAGCGAGCGGGGCGCTCAGCGCGTTGATTCGCGACTATCCCAAATCGAAACACCTTGCTGCCGCCCACTACGAACTTGGCGTGTGTCTGAAAGATCAGGGCCGTCTGGACGAGGCGCTGACTCAGCTGGAGCAGGCCACTTCGGTGCGCGCACGCTTCGATCAAAAGGCGGACGCGCTGAGGATCATCGGTCACATCTGTCTGAGTCAGGATGATCTCGAACGCGCGGAAACAATGTTTCAGCGTCTGAATGAGGTGTTTGGGGACCGGGCGGTTACGGCGCAATTTGCGGTGGAATTGGGGAATAGCCTTTCCGAAAGGGGGCGATTCGAGGAAGCAGGGGCTCTTTTCGAGCAGGCGATTGCGCTTCCGGCCTCGACGGACAGCACCCGCGCCGCGGCCCGATTGGGATGGGCGCATGCGGATCATCGGGTCGGCCGGGATTCATCGGCGGCGCTTCACTATCGAACCTTTCTCTCCGAATATCCCACCGATCCCCGGCGCGCCGAAGCCATCTCGGGCCTGACCGACGCGCTGCTGGCTTCGGGGGACGAATCCGGGGCTTTGTCGGTCTCACAAGATCTATTCCAGACCTACCCCGAATCGGAACATACCTTGCGCACGCTTCGACGTCTCGGCGATTTTTACGCGCAAAAGGAAGACCCCATTCGAGCCGTCTCCTACTATCGCCGTCTGCTCTCTTCCCTCGAGAAAAAAGGAGCGGGAGAGCGGGAAAGCGGGAGAGCGGGAGACTCTCCCTCACCCACTCACGCACTCGCCCACTCACCCCATCGGGGGACAGCGGAGGGGGGGGAAGGTGAGGGAGAGGCGGTTCAATTCGCCTTAGCCCAAGTGTACGAGAAACTCCGATGGTACGATCAGGCCGAAAGCGTGTACCGGGATCTTTTGGTTGCGGAAAGCCACGATTCGGATCGGGCCCAATTTGCGCTGGCGCGTGTGCTGGAGAAGCTGGGACGCACCGAGGCCGCGGTGAGGGCCTATCGGGGTCTGGTCGAGCGATTTCCGGAAAGTTCCCTTGCTTCTGAGGCCGCTGTTAAAATGGAACTCCTTCGGGATTTTCAGTCTCCGGATTATCCGGGCGCGACGGAGCGGCTGTCCCGGATCGTGTCAGATGTCCTCGCCAAAGGAGCACCGGAGGGGGAATCGCTCTATGAGTTGGGACTCGTCCAGTACGAGGCGTTAAAGAATTTTCAGGAGGCGGCGCGGCTTTTTTCGGCAAGCCTTGCCGCAGCCGATACGATGCGGGTGCCCGATGCGATTTTTATGCTGGCTCAGAGCTACGGGCGGCTGGCCCGCCGAAGCGCATTGACCGGAGACTCCTCAAAAGCGGCGATGTTCCGGGAACATCAGGCCGAGACCTACCGGAGCCTGATCGAAAAAACGCCGAAGAGCGTCTATGCCGACGACGCGGCGCTCTTTTTGATCGAGGAGACCTTCTCGCAGGCCGATCCGGATTCTGAACGATACACCGGGATGCTTCGGGCGTACGAGCAATTCATCGGGGACTATCCCACCAGCGGCCGGATGGATTTCGTGCTGCTTCGGATCGGCGATGCGTATGGGGGTTTGGCCCGCACAGACTCCAGCGCGGTGCATCGCGCGATCTCGTGGTATGAGAAACTGGCCCGGCAATTTCCCGACAGCCCCTACCGGGACGACGCATGCTTCGGTCGCGGAATGACCTATAAGGACGCCGGCAATCTTGCCGCAGCCGAAGAATGTTTTCAAACGCTGCTTTCCGATTATCCCCACAGCGACTGGGCCGCCCGGGCGCATCTGCGGCTCGGCGAAATTTATATGGAGCGTGGGGCCTTCGATCAGGCCGTCGCCGCCTTCGAAGCCTATTCGGATTGCGGATTGAACCTCACTCACTCACCACTCACTTACTCACCACTCACTTACTCCCCACTCACCAGTCCCCACTCACCAGCCCCCACTCCCGACTCGATTCGGGCGCTGATGGCGGAGGCGACCTATCGCAAGGGCGCGTTCTCCAAGGCCATTCCCCTTTACGAGAAGCAACTTCGCACGGAAGGGGACGCGGATCGAAAAGCGGCGATTCTTCTCCGCCTCGTCGAAATGTACGAACGCATGGGCGAGCCGGAGCGGGCCATTGAGCGAGCCACCCAGTGTATAGAGGCCTATCCTCAGTCCGCCGCGTCGGCCTCCTGCCTGCTGACACGCGCCGATCTTTTCCGCCGCACCGAACGCCCGGAGAAAGCGCTGAGCGATTATCGTGCGCTGGCGTCCTCCCGCTATGCCTCCAAAGCCTTAAAATCCCGCGCCGATCTGCTCTTCGAACTCGAACGCTACGAAGAAGCCTCCCAAGCATACGAATCCATGCTTGCCGTAAGCCCAGAAGACGCGGATGCGGCCGGAAACCATGTGCTCTGCCTCTACCGATTGGGTCGGAGCCGCGAGGCGACCCAGGCGGCCAAGTCTTTCCGCAAAAGGTTTGGCGATGCCCGCAACTGGCTTGCACGCTTAGAATTGGAGCATGGGAAGCGGCTCCTGGAGCGAAAGGAATTTGAAGCCGCACAAGCGTCCTTCGAGAAACAACTCAAAGCATTTGGCGACACC
Source organism: Candidatus Latescibacteria bacterium 4484_107 (assembly GCA_002059205.1). Lineage (GTDB taxonomy): Bacteria > Latescibacterota > 4484-107 > 4484-107 > 4484-107 > 4484-107. The sequence continues at coordinate 10,205 of MVCQ01000067.1, read as the reverse complement.
GAATATGCGGACGATGCCTGTTACTATCTCGGATTGGTGCATTTTCAGCAAAAGCGCATGGAGGAGGCATTGCAGGTTTTCTCGGATTTCCTGACCGCCTATCCGAAAAGTTCCTATCTCCCGGAAGTCACGATGAAATTAGGCACGATCTATTATCTTGGCGGACAGTTCGCGTCTGCCATAGACTATTACAAAACCGTGTCCGAAAACACGACCCCCGGGATGGAAGTGGATGCGTTGTTTAACATCGTTCTTTCCTACGAACGGCTGGGGCGATATGACGCGGCTATAGAGACCGCGGAGACGCTGATCGAACGTTTTCCCGAAGATAAGGTGATCCCAAGAGTCCGGATGAAAAAGGGCATCTTCCTGATGAAACTTGGGCACTACGAAGAAGCCATCGCCGTATTCCAGAAAAACATGGCCGGCGCCGACGCGGAAACCAAAGCCGCGCTGCGTTTCTATGTCGGCCAATGCCGTGCGATGTCCGGAAATTACGAACAGGCCGTCATCGAGTATCTCAAGGTCGCCTATCTTCATCGTTCCCAGACGATGTGGGCCGTAACCGCCGAATACGAGGCCGCCAAAGCCTACGAAAAACTTCACCGCCTTAGCGAAGCGGAAAGTCTGTACCAGCGCATCATAGCCCGATACGGAGCGGAAAGCGAGTGCGCATCACGCATCCGGAGGTTTCCTATGGAAATGCAGCTTCTAAGGAGAGTAACTCTTTTTTCAGGACTTAAGGAGGAGGAATTAGAGGCCTTGGCAAAAGTTACAGCCAGGAAAGCCTTTCACAAACATAGTGTTATTCTGCTTGCCGAAGAGGAAGGAAATTGCCTTTTTATCATCCAGAGGGGCCGGGTGAAGGTTTCTATTTTGAGCGAGGACGGCCGGGAGATGGTGTTGACTATCCTGGGAGATGGAGAATTTTTCGGAGAGATGTCGCTTCTGGACGGGCTGCCGCGCTCCGCAACCGTGATCGCCCTGGAGGATACGGAGGCACTGATGTTACGGAGGGAGGATCTGCTTCGCCTGATTGAGCGTACCCCCCAGATCGCGATCAAGCTGATGGCCGAATTGACCATCCGGCTCCGAAAGACCGACCAAAAAATCGAAAGCCTTGCGCTCTTGGACGTGGCAGGGCGCATTGCTTCGGCGGTACTGCAACTGGCTGCCGATGAGGGAGAAGAGACGCCTGAGGGACTCGTTATTTACAATCATCCCACCCAACAGCTTCTGGCCAATATGACCGGGACTACGAGGGAGACGGTTTCGCGCGTGTTGAAGCGTTTTTGCAAAGAGGGCTATATGGCCTCGAAGGGCAGAAATTGGATTATTTTGCGAGAAGAGGAGTTGAGGCGCGACTTTTTGTTCTGAGTCTATGTGGGGCCGTTCTGGTGATTGGTGATTAGTGATTGGTGGTTTGGGCGCGCGCCATCAGCCATTAGTCGCGATCTCCGAGGTGAAGGGTATGGAGAACAGCATGGAGTCTGTACTTGTATGGACACTCGATCTCGTTTTGCTCGGGCTGCTGATCGCGCTGTCCGCTTTTTTTTCGGGATCCGAGACCGCCTTTTCATCCCTGAACAGGCTACAGCGCACCAAACTTCAGGAGGAAGGATCCAGCACACTGGCGGCTCTGTTAGCACATCCTCAGAAGTTGCTGATCACCATTCTCGCGGGCAATATGATCGTCAATATTTTCGCATCGAGCTATGCGGCAGGACTATGCTATCGGTTTTTCGGAAAATACGGCGTTTTTCTATCCACCGGAATAATGACATTTGTGATCCTCATTTTCGGTGAGATCACGCCAAAAACCTTTGCGGTTCAATATCCGGAACCCTTTGTCCGACACGCGGCGCTTCCATTGCATCTTTTTTCGAAGGGGATTATGCCGATACGGGAGGCCCTGCGTTTTCTGGCGCGCCGGGTCGTTCCCGCATCAGAAGAGCAACCCGGGGGCATAAGCGAAGAGGATCTTCGAGCGGCGGTTCAAGTGGGACACGGAGAGGGGGCGCTGGCTCCTTCCGAACGAAAGATCATGGACAACATCCTCGATCTGAATCAGGTCGTCGTGCGGGAGGTGATGACGCCGCGTACGGAGATTTTTAGCATCGAAGCGGGGCGTCCCGTTGAGGAAATCGTGCAGCAGGCAAAGGCGAAAGGGTATTCCCGCATCCCGATCTGGCGGGAGTCGGAGGAACAGATCGTGGGCATGCTTCACATTCGGGATCTTTTGGCTGCAAAGGCCACGCCGGACCAGAGATGGACTTCCCGTATCCGGCCCGTGGACTTTATTCCGGAGACCAAACGCGTCGTGGATCTTCTCCGGGAATTCCAATCCAAACAAATCCAAGCAGCTATGGTCATTGACGAATATGGCTCACTGGCCGGATTCGTGACCCTGGAGGATATTCTGGAGCGCGTCGTCGGCCAAATCGCCGATCAGCGGGAACAGCTCAAACAAACGGTTCGCTTCCTGGGACGCCATCGCATTCGTCTGTTTGCCCGAACCGAGATCGAACGTTTTAATGAGCTTTTTGACTCGGAGATCCCTCACGAGGAATTCGAGACCATCGGAGGATACATCCTCGCTCAGATCGGCCGTATCCCGAAGACGGGAGAACAATTCCACTTCGGGGACCTGGACGTGACGATCCTCCGGGCGGAGCCGAAGCGCATTCTGGAGATCGAGGTCAGAAAGAAAAACGAATTGAAAAATGAAGAATACAAAATATAAAATGAAAAATGCGGGGAGGGAAGCAAGCCTTTACCTGCAAATTGAAAGAAGGCAGATCATCCCATGATCTACATCGTTTTCATCTTCATCTGCCTGCTTTTGAGTGGATTTTTTTCCGGTTCAGAGACCGGACTGGTTTCGTGCAACCGGATCCGGATGCGCTATCTCGCGGAGAAAGGCCATTGGAGGGAAAAAATGGCGCACCGGCTCCTCTCCGCGCCGGAACGATCCTTAACGCTGATATTGGTCGGGAATAACTTAGTGAATATCCTGGCAGTTAGTATGGCCACCTATCTGTTGATCGAATGGTTCGGTGGGCACCGGGGGGAACTGATCAGTACGCTGATTATGGCTCCGATGGTGCTGATTTTTGGCGAAATTATCCCGAAAGTCCTGTTTCAGCAAAAAGCGGATAAGCTGACTCCGTGGGTGGCGCCTCCGCTCAAATTTTTCTCCGTCCTCCTGTCCCCGCTGGTATCTGCTTCGGTGGTTCTTTCCGCTCAGGTTCTGAAATTCGCCGGCGTCCGCAGCCCGGATCGCAAGGGGTTGCTGACCCGAAGCGAGTTGTACGCGTTTATTCGGGAGGCCCGTCGCGCAGGCGTTCTGGATTTCCACCGAGGCGGGATGATGGAGGAAGTGATTGATCTGAGACAAACCCTGGTCCGGGATGTGATGGAGCCGTTTGAAAACGTGGAGAAGCTCCCCATCGGCAGTTCGGTTCGGGAGGCCGTCGAACGCCTCGCGCACACGACGCAGCCCGGTTTGTTGACATTCCGGGACCGCCCATCCGATGTCGCCGGCGTGCTTTTTCCGGCGCGCCTTCTCGATGCCTCGCCGGATGCTTCCATCGCCGATCTGATCGAGCCGGTTTCCTGGGTATCGGAGGATGAACCTTTGGATCGGCTTTTGGAGAAATTGCAGCAAAGCCATCATCATCTGTCCGTGGTATCGGATAGTCGGGATCGCCCCGTGGGGTTCGTTACTTTGGAGGACGTGCTGGAGGAGATCGTGGGGGAGATCGGGGAGGAAGCGTAAAGCATTTCAAAGATTTCAAAAATTGGGGAAGGGAGATTGCACGCGTTTTTTTGCTCGAAGATGTAAGGGGGAGCGAACGGGCTTCGTGTCTTCGTGTCTTGTCAGCTAAGTTTGGCTATTGGAAACGAGCAACTGTTTCAACTCTCTCAGCGCCCGTCCCCGATGGCTGATCTTTCCCTTTGCGCTCCGGCTGATCTGCGCAAAGGTTTTTCCAAGCTCCGGGAAGAAAAACAGGGGATCGTACCCGAATCCATTTTCACCTTGGGGCTGTTCGGTGATCCGACCTTCGCAGGTGTGCTCCAGCGTTTGAACGGTTCCATCTGGGAAAGCCAACGCCAGTACGCATCGGAAGCGGGCTGTGCGTTTTTCAAAAGGCACCTCTTTCATCAGGCGAAGTAATTTTTCATTGTTCTCCGCGTATGTCGCGTGATCCCCGACAAAACGGGCCGAACGCACCCCGGGCGCCCCGCGCAGCGCATCCACCTCCAACCCCGAATCGTCGGCCAAAGACGGAAGTCCGGTGCATTGGGCCACGATTCCGGCTTTTTTCCGGGCGTTTGCTTCAAAGGTCTCGCCGTCCTCCGCCACCTCCGGCACATCGGGGAAGTCCTTTAGAGACAGCAGTTCAATCCCCAAGTCCTCCAACAACTCCCGAATCTCCTCGACTTTCTCCCGATTTCTCGTAGCGAGCACCAATTTTTCAATGATCACGTGGCTAACCCCTCCCGCTGAATCGCCATCAAATGATCCGGCCGTCGTCCGTCATCACCACATTCATATCCACGTCGGCGGCGGCGTCCTCCCGGTAGCAGAGGTCCAGCAGCGTCTTCCCATCTACCAAACCCACGCTGACCGCGGCCACCTGTCCGATTATGGGATTTTCCCGGATCATCTCCCGGCGGCGCATGGTGGAGACCGCATCGCACAACGCCACATAAGCGCCCGTGATCGCCGCGGTGCGCGTTCCGCCGTCGGCCTGAATCACGTCGCAATCCACCTTGAGCGTCCGCTCCCCGATGGCTTCAAGATCCATGGCCGCCCGAAGCGACCGTCCGATGAGCCGCTGGACTTCGTGGGTCCGTCCTTTTACCTTCCCCGTAGCGGATTCTCTCGGACTCCGCGTCTCCGTAGCACGGGGCAACATGGCATACTCTGCCGTAAGCCAACCGGTCCCCTGATTCATCAGGAAAGGCGGAACGCCTTTCTCCACGCTCACCGCGCAAATCACGCGCGTTTTTCCCATTTCGATCAGCGCCGATCCCTCTGCGTAGTCCAAATAATGGCGCTGGATTTTCACCGGCCGCAACTGGGCCAGGTTTCTGCCGTCTATGCGTAAGCCCAATGGATTCCCCCTGGTTTGGTGAGTGGTGAGTAGCCATTAGTCATTGGTCATTAGTGCTCAACCGTTAGTGCGTTATCAGGCTCGATGCCTGATGACTGTGCCCCTCCCCGCCAATCACCAATCACCAATTGGCTTAGTTACTCCCGATAGAAACGCCACTCCGCTTCTCCCGCGGTTCGTTTATGCCGAGCCAGAATCAGCTTCAGGGAGTGGGTGTGCTCGTCGAGGAGCGCTTTTCCGAAGAAAGTCGTTTTAGGGAAATACAGATCTATATTTCGGCTGAACAGCGTCCGCTCCATCGTCATATTGTGAAATTCGGAATAGATCTTCCGGGTCACTTTTTCCACCGAGTCCGACGTCACCGCGGTCGGCTCATACATGATATTTTCGTCGTCCACAAGATAGATCGTCCACATGTCCGCTTCCAACGATTTCTCCTCGTACCCGGAATGCAGCCGAAGCGCGATTCGGAACCACTCCCCGGCGTGATGCTGCTCGGCGTACTCGACTCTCCGCTCCGCGCACTCGGTCTCCGACAGCGAATCGTCCGCACAGATTTTCGACAATTCCGCCTCGATCATCTCCGGGCCATACAACGTGGCTTCGATCCGGATCCGGCCTTTCGATCCCACAAGCATCGGCGAGGGAGCGGCAGGGTCCACCGATCCTTGACCTGCTCGAAGGACTCCTCCGATTCCCCGGTGGGAGGGGCGAGATTCACCACGCGCACATCGGGCAAGATCGAACGGGGCGCCGACGTGGAGGCGCATCCGGCCATGCTCATCAGCATTCCGGTGATCAGGAGACAACACAGCGTATTCCCTCCTCCGATTTTACCGCAGAGCACGCGGAGTGCGCAGAGAGCACCCGTCAACCCATCTTCCCAACAAAAGGATGGACCGTTCTCTGCGATTTCAGGCGGAAGCGAATCATCCACGAAGAGCGGATTTCGCTTGATCGAGCGGGGAAAATGTTTTATCTTTATCCAAGTCATAGAGCAGAACTCGCTGTTTCAAAGTACGCGAAAAGCGGAGCGCGCGCATCCATCCCCACCTTACGTTTCACGCCGCTTCGTTTCCGCGGTGCAAACCGATCGGGAGAAAAAATCGAAATGGACGATCACCGAACCGATCTCAAAGGCATGTCCCCCGATGAATTGGCGCGTTTCATCGCAAGCCTGGGCAAGGAGAAATACCGCACCAAGCAGCTCCTGTCGTGGATGTACGCCAAAGGCGTGTCGGATTTCGAGGCGATGACCGACTTGTCCAAATCCTTTCGGGAACAACTGAGCCGGATCGCCCGCGTCAGCGCGCTTGAAGAAGTGGCACGCCAGAGATCGGACGACGGCGCCACCAAGTTCCTGTTTCAACTGGAGGATGGACTTCGGATCGAGAGTGTGCTTATCCGGGAGGACCCGCGCCGAACCGTGTGCCTTTCGTCTCAGGTGGGCTGTGCGCTGGGATGTGCTTTTTGCGCCACGGGACGGATGGGATTTACGCGGAATCTTACCCCGGCCGAGATCGTGGATCAACTCATCGCGGTGCGAAAAGCAAAAGGCGCTGTCACCAACGTGGTGCTGATGGGAATGGGCGAACCGCTGCTCAACTACGACAATGTGCTCAAGGCGGTTCGGCTGATGAATCTCGAGATGGGCATTTCTTTGGGAATGCGGAAAATAACGCTCTCCACCGCGGGGATCGTGCCGGGTATCGAACGCCTCGCTGGGGAGCGGTTGCACATGGGCCTGGCCATCTCCCTCAACGCGCCCGACGACCGAACCCGAACCCGGCTCATGCCCATCAATCGCCGCTATCCGATGAACGAACTCCTCGCCGCCGTGCGGAAATTCGGCCGCGCCACACGCCGCCGGGTCACGTTCGAATATATTTTGATCAACGGAGTCAACGATGGCCCGGAGGACGCCAGAAACCTCGTTCGGCTGCTTCGGGAGATCCCGTGCAAAATCAATCTCATCCCGCTAAATCCCATTGCCGGAAGCCCCTTGCAAAGACCCGCACCGGAGCGCATCGAACGTTTTCGGAATTTTCTGCTGTCCCATCACTTCACCGTCCCCCTGCGGGAGAGCAAGGGACGGGACATCGCAGCCGCATGTGGACAACTGTGCGCGGACAGGTGAGTGGTGCTACAATTTTGAATTTCGGATTGCGGATATCGGATTAAAACCCCGCGGGTCTGCCTACTTCTTCTCTTTCCCCTCTTTCTTCTCTTCTTTCTTGTCTTCGTTTTTCTTCTTTCCCCCACCGAATTTGCTTATTAGATCGGGCATCAACGCCAGAATTTTGCTCCACTTGATCTCTTTGCTCTTGATCGGAAGCAACTGGGGTTTCCCTCCGGTGATGGTCACAAAAGCCACCGGCTCGATGGATACGCCGCCGCCGGTTCCGCTGCCGCCGCCGCTCTTTTCATCGCCCCCGCCGCCGGCGCCAAATCCGAAAGAGATTTTGGAGACGGGCACAATCACCGTATCTCCGACGGTCACCGGCTCTCCCACCACGGTCTCCGTTTTGGCGATCTGGCGCAGTTCTCCCATGACCACGGCGATCAGATTTTCTACGGCAGACATAGTTGTGTCTCCTTTCTGTCCTGTTCAAGATTTGAGCAACGCAACAACGCCGCAACCAAAGCCAAAAACAATGGGACACGGATCAAAAAAAACCTGTTCGCTCCACAAACACCTTGGTTCGCGCCCGAATGCTCAAAATGTTCCCACCACAGATACCCGATGCGCCTCTCCCAACTCCGCGAAGAAGTTGTACGCATAATCCAGCCGGTACCGCGTCCAGCGGAATCCGCACCCAAGGGCCACGCCCGCCCAATCGTCCTCGTTTAAGTCCTTCAACAGGGAATTGTACCCTCCCCGCAGAAACAGGATGTCCCGGATGCAAATCTCCGTGCCGCCACAGAAATACACATCGTTGTCGTTCGGAAGGACCATCTCCCCCACAAAAAGCAGGGGCAGGTGTGCGACTTGGTGCGCAAAGCCCACGCGCGCCGCCACTGGAAGCGCGTCTTTGAATTCCTCCGAAAAGCCACTTCGCACAAATCCCACGTTGGACAGTGAGGCCCCGAGCGACAGGCCCTCCACCGGGGTGCGAAAGCGCAGCCCGAGATCCAACATGTAGGCATCCGAAGCATAGTCATCTATGCTGGAAACGGCCACCTTGACTCCGATTCCGATGTCCAAACTTTGAAGCACAGCCTGCGCCAAAGCCCCTTGCAGCACGATATCATTGGCTCCGAACGTGCCCTCCGAAAGGCCATCCTCGTTCGTTTTCTGAAGCTCCCCGTACGACATATAGGAAAGCATCGCTCCGAACGCTCGTCCCTCACTCAGAGGCTGCGCTGCGCCCACCATGCCGAACTGCGTATCCACTAAATAATTGGTGTACGTCGCCGTCCCCTGACGCGCTCCGACACTCGCCAGCGAAGCCGGATTCGAGGCCATCCCGTTCACATCCCCATCCATCGCCACGAACGCCCCACCCATCGCCGTAGCTCGCGCGCCCGATACGAGCTTCAGAAAAGGGAAGCCCGTCGTTCCCGCCTTCTCGTTAATCTCCCCCGCTATCGCACCGGAGGCCATCACCGCAAAAACACAAAACGCGCAGAGAACCATGAGGGGGTGAGGGGGTGAGGGGGTGAGGCGGAGTCTCCTCTGCGCCTTTGTGCCTTTATGCCTTTGTGCCTCCGTGCCTCTGCGCCTCAGCAGTGCGAACTCCATGGCACTGATTTGTCGTCTCATGATTCCAACCTTTCTTTTAAGAGTTGATTGATCGCCTTCGGATTAGCTTTCCCACCCGAAGTGCGCATCACCTGTCCTACGAAGAAGCCCAACAATTTTTTCTTACCCCCGCGATACGCGGCCACCTCCTTGGGATGTTCGTTTATGACCTCGAGGACCATGGCTTCCAACGTACCCGTATCCGCGATCTGCACCAATCCCTTCTGCTCGACAATGCGCTTGGGATCGGCTCCGGTTTCGGCCATCTCCCCGAACACGGTTCGGGCGATCTTCCCGCTGATCGTGCCCTCGTCCAGCAGTTTCAGCAAAGCCGCCAACGGCGCCGGACGCACCTTGAAATCGCCGATCCCGATCTTGCGATCCTTCAACACCCGGAGCACGTCTCCCATCACCCAGTTGCTTGCGGTCTTCGGATCCGCCCCGGACCGGACCACGTCCTCGTAGTATTGAGCCACCGAACGTTCCGTGGTCAACACACCCGCATCGTACTCCGGAATTCCATACTCGGCCGCGAATCGCTCCCGTCGGGCATCGGGCAGCTCAGGGAGATTTTCCCGAACCTGCTCGATCCAAGCGACATCCACCTCGATGGGCACGAGATCCGGGTCCGGGAAATAGCGATAGTCGTGCGCCTGCTCCTTGCCCCGCATAAAGCGCACCTCGCCCTGATCCGCGTCCCACAACAGCGTGGATTTGGGCGCGGATGCTTCGAGCGGAACCGGGGTCAGTTCGCCGTCCTCCATCATCGCGTTCTGCTGGCGCACAAGTGCCTCGATTGCCCGCATCGCATACCGGAATGAGTTCAGATTTTTAATCTCCGCGATGGGCGTTTTAAGGAGTTCCCCGTCCCGCTCCAGCCGGAGATTCACATTCACATCGGCCCGGAGATTCCCCTTTTCCATATTCCCGTCGCAGATCCCGAGGTACACCACGAGTTGCCGCACCTTCGTTAAAAATTGGTATGCCTCCTCCGGGGAGGCCATGTCCGGCTCCGACACGATTTCGAGCAGAGGCACGCCGCAGCGATTCACGTCCACGAGGGATTCGCCCGCAAGCCCTGAATCCTCCGCGTGCACGAGCTTGCCCGCGTCCTCCTCCATGTGAATCCGAACGAGGCGCACGCGTTTTTCCCCTCGTTCTGTCTCGATCTCCACGTAGCCCCCTTCGGCGAACGGCTGCTCGAACTGGGAGATCTGATACGCCTTGGGCAAATCCGGATAAAAATAATTTTTTCGCGCAAACACGCTTTTCGGCTGTATCTCCGAATGCACAGCGAGCGCCATCCGCATCGCGTATTCCACCACCTGCCGATTTAAGACCGG
>MVCQ01000066.1 GCA_002059205.1 Candidatus Latescibacteria bacterium 4484_107 | reverse complement strand
GCCACGGTGGAGAATTTCTGCGAGGTTGGGCGATATTGCAAGCTGGAAACGGAATGCTATCTGACGGCGTATTCGGTGTTGGAGGACCGGGTGTTCATCGCGCCGCAGGTGACGACTTCCAATGACAATTTCGTGGGACGCACCAGGGAGCGGTTGAAACATTTCAAGGGCGTGACCGTGAGGAAGGGCGGCCGGATCGGCGCGGGAGCCACGATTTTGCCTGGAAGAGTGATCGGGGAGGATGCGCTGGTGGCGGCCGGATCCGTGGTGACGCGGGACGTGCCGGCGCGCAGGGTCGTGATGGGTTCTCCGGCGAAGGTGTTGAGGAAGGTGCCGGAGGAGCAGTTGTTGGAGAATCAGGGGTGGGAGTGAAACGTAAAACGTGATGCGTAAAAGGTAAAACGTAAAACGGGAAGGGGAGTCATGTTTCACCTTTTTCCCCGTTTCCGGGGCGTTTCTTACCTCATTTCCCCATAGAAGCGTAAGAACGAGATGAAGAGAAATATCCGTTGGATGGTGAGATTTTTCTTGATTTTTTGAAGCATAGTTCCTATTTTCGATAAATGGATGATTAATGATTCCTGAGGATGATTTCAGATGAGAGGGTCTGACCATGGATATCTTGGAGAAAAGGGAGAAAATGAAAAAGGAAAAGAACGCTCTGTTTAAGTTCACGTTAACGCTGCCCCACGGTCTGGCCCGGGAAGCCGAAGCCAAAGGGCTATTGATGCCTCAGGCCCTGGAGTCTTTGCTTAGGGCGGAGATCCGCCGCCGCCGCGTTCATCGCTTGTTCAATGCGGCGGATCAGTTATCCGCAATCGAATTTCCCCCCATGACGGATGCGGAAGTTGAGGCGGAGATTCAGGCCGCCCGCACTATGAGGCGCTCCTTATGCGAGTCGTAGCGGATACGAATACGGTGATCTCGGGCCTATTGTGGCATGGCGCACCGCGTCAGGTGTCAGACGCCGCCCGCGATGACATCATTGAGTTATTCACCAGCACGATGCTGCTTGCTGAGTCAGACGATGTGCTTCATCGCGGGAAGTTTGCCGGGCGACTTGCGTTGGTCAACGTTCTCCCTCATGAATTGGTATTTGGATACGCGTCGCTATCCACTATTGTTGAACCTGCCGTCATCCGTCCGGCTGTTCTTGCCGACCCCGACGATGATGCTGTTTTGGCTTGCGCCTCAAGCGTTCAGGCCGAAGTTGTTGTTTCCGGAGACAGTCACTTATTGGAGTTGAAGGAGTATAAGGATATTCCCATTCTCACTGCCGCCGAACTGGTCACGCGAATCTCAGTGTGATTTTCGGAGAAGATTATATTCAGAAAGATCGGGAGGCGGCCATTGGAAACGGAAGCGATGCGCCTGCGTGCGGTTCTAAGGCCATCTCAGTCCGAGAGGATTGGGATGGCCTTTTTTTATCCCTGAAGACATCTGCATCGGAGCAAAATCCTTGACAATGGCGTGGATTATGTTTATCCTTATGGGGATTTCACAATGGACTCGGAGAGCGCGCGATGAAGACATCTGCTGAACAGGCCTATAAAAAACTGGTGGATCGGCTACGGGAGTTGGGACGGGTTGAGGCCAGGCTGGAGGTGGGATGGGGACTCCTGCTCTCGCTGGCGCTGCTCGTGGGAATGGCGGGGTTGGCGGCCCTTGTGGAAGCGGTCGCGTATCTGCCGAGCGGGGTCAGGTTGAGTGTGCTCGGCGCGCTTGCGCTTTCAGGGATCGGGCTTGTCCTGCGATTCGGCGTGATTCCGTGGGTGCGGCGGCGGTCCCTGGAGGGGCTTGCGCTGAAGGTGGAGGCCAAACATCCGGAACTGAAGCAGCGGCTGATCGGGGCGTTGCAGCTGTGGCCGAAGCACGAGGCTACCGCAGAGACCGCTGAGATCGCGGAGAAAGAAAAAGAGCCGATTCGGGTTCCCTCTGCGGTGAATCGTGGGATGAAGGGGGAGGGGTACTCGTCGGCGATGATCGGGGAAGTGGTGCGCCGTGCGTCGGCGATGCTTGCGGGGATAAACGTTCGCGAGATCGTGGATCGCACGCGGGTGCGGCGGTTCGGTTGGATTGCCGGCATCGCGGTCGGATTTTTCGTGGGAAGCGTGCTGATCTTCGATGGATTCGGTGGCGCGCTCGTTCGCTATGCCCATCCTTTGACTGCGTTTGAACGTCCCCGGAGGACACGGGTGACGCTGAAGCCGGGAGACGTGGAGGTGATCCGGGGAGAGGATGTGGATCTCCGGGTGACGCTTCGGGGCAAGGTGCCGGATCGTATCACGCTCTACACAAAGGAAGCGGATATGAGCGTGTGGAACGAGACCGAAATCGCCACGGGCGGGAAGGATACGGTCTCTTACGCGTGGAATGGGCTGCGGATATCCGCGGACTATTACGTGCAGGCGGGCGACGGAGCGAGCGATTTGTTTCGGGCCACGGTGATCGAGCGGCCTATGGTGCAGCGGCTTCGACTGACGTACGAGTTTCCGCCCTATACCCGCCTCGGCGTCCAGATTGCCCCGGAAAATGAAGGGGACATTCGGGCGCTTATGGGGACGAACGTGCGTTTCGAGGCCACTGCGAACAAGGCCCTCCAAAAAGCCCAATGGGTGATGGCCGACGGGCGCGTTGCAGACGCCGAAGTGGACGGTCGAACCATCCGAACGGAACTCGTGATCAAGAAAACGGGAAGCTACCACATCGCCCTGACGGATCGGAAGGGCATCCCTAATGCAGATCCCATCGAGTACGAAATCGTGGCCATGCCGGACGCCTTCCCTGATGTGGAGATCCTCGAACCCGGCGCGGACACGGACCTGGCGGAGAATATGCTCATGCCCCTTTTGATCGAAGCCCGCGACGACTTCGGTATCTCAAAGATGGAGGTTGTTTTCTCCCGAGTTGGATCGGAACAGACGTTCAGGACAGAGGTCGGAGGACAGAGGTCGGAGGTCAGAGGTCGGAGGTCAGAAGTTAGTGGCAGGAGCGATGCGCCGCCAGTCACCAGTCACCAGTCACCACTCACCGCTCACCAAACGGACTTCGTCTGGGACCTTTCCTCCCTCGATCTTCTCCCGGAGGATCGGGTGCAATACCACGTGGAGGTCTGGGACAACGATACGGTGTCGGGGCCGAAGCGGGCGCAGAGTGCCACGTTTCTGTTGCGGCTGCCCTCGATGCACGAGATCTTCCGGGAGCTGGTGGAGGAGCAGGAGGAGCACGTGACCGGGATGGAACAGATGCTCGAGGAGGAGAAGCAACTCCGGGAGAAGGTGGAAGAGACGCGGCGGGAACTGCTTCGGGAGAAGGAATTAGGCTGGGAGCGGCGCAAGGATATGGAGGCGGTTTTGGATCGTCAGGAACAGATCGCCGATCAGGTGCAGCAACTCGCCGAAAAGACGGATGAGATGGTGGCGGAACTGGCGAAGCGGAATTTGGCCGCGGAGGAGATGCTGACGAAGTTGGCTCAGATCCGGCAGTTGATGGAGGAGATGGCCACTCCGGAGATGCGGGCCGCCATGGAGGCGCTCAATCGGGCGATGGAGGAGATGGATCCGGAGGCGTTGCGGAAGGCTTTGGAGGAGTTTGAGTTTTCTCAGGAGGCGTTCGAGCAGCAGTTGGACCGAACCCTGTCGCTGTTGAAGCGGCTTCAACTGGAGCAGCAGTTGGATGCGGCGGTGAAGATGGCGGAAGACTTGGCGAAGCGGCAGGAGCGGATTAACGAGGCGATAGAGGCGGGGGAGGATCCGAAAAAGCTGGCCGGGCAGGAGAAGCAGGTGGAGCGGGACGTGGCCCCGTTGTCGGAGACGCTGGCGGGTTTGAATGCGGCGATGGAGGAGACGGAGCCGGGGTTGTCGGCTGCGCTGGATTCGCTGCGCCGGGACATAGAGGAACAGGGGCTTGGGGAGCACATCGCACGGATGGCGCAGTTGCTCGATTCCTTCGCCTCCGCTCAGGACAAGGAAAATCAGAATGCGTCCGCTGGGCGGATGGGGAAAAAGATCGCGGGGGATCTAAACGCGCTGCGTTCGGGCCTGAAGAGTCTCCAGGAATCATTGCAACAGAGCGGACGGGACCGGGTGACCAAGGAGATGCGGGAGATGCTTCGGGGATTGCTCTATCTGTCCGAGCATCAGGAGGCGCTGGGAGGGATTACCGAGTCCACCCAAAGAAACCGCTCGGCGTTGCCCGGTCTGGCTCTGGCGCAACAGGGATTGTTGGAGGGGGCTTCGAGACTGGCGGATCGGCTCTACCAAACAGCAGGGGAGACCTTTTTCGTGACCCCGAATATGGGACAGGCATTGGGAGAGGCGCTTAAGGCGATGGAGCGAGCCACGTCGGGATTGGTGGAGAAAAACGCGTTCGGTGCCCGGCAGCATCAAGGGAAAGCGATGACCGCGCTGAACCACACGGCAATGCTGATCCGGAACGCGCTGGCGGAATTGGCTTCTTCGGGTTCGGGTCTGGGCTTCGAGGAGATGATGCGGCAGCTTGAGGGTTTGTCCGCTCAGCAGCAGGGGATCAATCAACAAACCATGCCGTTTGGACAGGGGAAAAAACCCGGCCTGTCCGGTCAGGCTTTGATGGAGCAGCTGGCGGCCCGGCAGTTGGCGGCCCGGAAGGGACTGGAGGAACTACTCAAAAGCATGGGAAATCAGGGGCGGGGCTTAGGACGGCTGGATCGCACGGTGGAGGAGATGCGCCAAGTGGCCGAGGATCTCAAACATGGACGCGTGGATCAAAAAACGATTCAGCGGCAGCAGCGAATTCTATCGAGATTATTAGACGCCCAGCGCTCTTTGAAGAAACGAGAGTACAGTCGCCGGAGAGAAGCGGAACGCGCACAGGCATTCGGGGTGCGGCGCCCCGGCGCCTTGCCGGGGGATCTGGGCGAACGCGAGCGGGCCCTGCGGGAGGATCTTTCAAAGGCGCTGAAGGAGGGGTATTCGGAGGAGTATCAGCAGTTGATTCGGAGATATTTTGAGGCGATTGGAAGAAAAAATGAAAAGTGAAAATTTCCCTTCCCCGCACTTTGCATTTTTCACTTTGCATTCTTTGTTGTTGTTGTGCCCAATCATCCTGAATTCAGGGAGATGCTATGTTGACAGACAAAGAACTGGAACACCTGTTGAAAAACATTGAATCGGACCGGGTGGAGCGCAAGAAGTCTGATAAGGATCGAAACAAGATTAAGGAGACGATATGTGCTTTCGCCAACGATCTGCCCGGGCACGGCCAATCGGGGATACTCTTTATCGGCGTCAACGATGATGGAACCTGTTCAAATTTGTCGATTACGGATAAGTTGTTGCAAACGCTCTCCAGTATGAGCTCGGATGGGAACATTCTTCCACCACCGACACTGGTCGTCCAGAAACGCATTTTGGACGGATGCGAACTGGCCGTGATCGTGGTGGAACCCTCGGATACGCCCCCGGTACGCTATCGGGGACGGGCCTGGGTTCGGGTAGGTCCTCGTCAACACATAGCCACGAGCGAAGACGAAAGAAGATTGACGGAGCGGCGCAGGGCGATGGATCTTCCGTTTGACCACCGGCCCGTACAGGGCGCCTCGCTGGAGGATCTGGATCTGGTTTTTTTCAGGAAGACGTATCTTCCGACGGCGATCCATCCTGACGTGTTGGAGCGGAATCAACGACCGGTGGAACAGCAACTCGCTTCCCTGAGATTCCTGACGCGGGAACAGGCGCCGAATTATGGCGCCATGCTCGTATTGGGCCGGGATCCCCTCGCCTGGGTTCCCGGCGCGTATGTTCAGTTCCTTCGTCTGGACGGCGCGTCGCTCACGGATCCTATTCTGGATCGGAAAGAGTTGTCCGGTCCGTTGTGCGATGTGCTGGACCGAGTGGAGGAACTTCTCAGAATCAACGTCTCCACCGCCGTGGAAATGGGTTCCTCCCCGCGCGAAATTCAAAGGCCGGATTACCCTGTTATGGCGCTTAGCCAACTGGCGCGAAACGCGGTGATGCATCGGGCCTATGAAAATACGAATGCGCCGGTCAAGGTCTATTGGTTTTCGGATCGGATCGAGATTTCCAATCCGGGCGGGCTTTACGGGCAGGTGAACTCAGAGAACTTCGGCAAGGGCGCGACGGATTACCGGAATCCCCTGATTGCGGAGGCTATGCGGATATTGGGGTACGTGCAGCGTTTTGGGATGGGAATCCCCCTTGCCAGACGCGAACTGGAACAAAATGGAAATCCGCCTCCGGAGTTTCAGTTTGAGCCGGGAGGTTTTTTGGTCACCGTCAGGAGGAACTCATGAAAACCATCGCCTTTTTCAACAACAAGGGGGGCGTAGGCAAAACATCCCTGGTCTATCATCTGGCCTGGATGTATGCTGATTTAGGCATGAACGTAGTCGCCGCCGATTTGGATCCCCAGGCGAATCTGACATCGATGTTCCTGGAGGAAGATCGGTTGGAGGAACTCTGGCCGGATGAGTCGCATTCGAACACCATCCTCGGTATCATCGAACCTATTCTTAAAGGAATGGGCGACATCGCCGACCCGCACGTGGAGGATGTGGCCGACAATATTGGCCTTATCGTCGGAGATTTAGGTCTGTCCGCTTTCGAAGACAGGCTTTCTGATGCATGGCCGCGCTGCCTTGACAGAAAGGAAGACGCCTTTCGCATCCTCTCCGCGTTTTACCGCATCGTCCACCAGGCTGCAAAAAAACGAGAAGCCGAGCTCGTATTGATAGATGTGGGACCCAATCTCGGGGCCATTAACCGTGCGGCCATCCTTGTTGCTCAGCACGTGGTAATCCCACTGGCCCCGGACCTCTTTTCCCTGCAGGGTTTGAAAAATCTGGGGCCTACATTACGGCGGTGGCGCTCCGAATGGGAAGACCGATTAAGCAGGAATCCAAATCCGGATCTGATTCTTCCGGGTGCGAATATGATTCCCGCGGGGTATGTGTTGATGCAGCACGACATCCGGCTGGATCGCCCTGTCAAGGCCTATGGCCGGTGGATGGCGCGCATTCCTTCGGTGTACCGCGAATCGGTGATGGGCGAATCGGCAGCCGACGTGCCACCCATGAAGCAAGACCCCTATTGTCTATCCACACTCAAGCACTATCGGAGTCTGATGCCCATGGCTATGGAGGCGCGCAAGCCCATCTTTGAACTCAAAGCTGCGGATGGCGCCATCGGTGCACATGCCTCTTCAGTTCAGAATTGTTTTACGGACTTCAGGCAGCTTGCCCGTTCCATTGCAGAGCACTGTGGGATCGTATTGCCGTGAACGCCGCGCTGTCCCGTGCACGGTTTCCTCTCGTTCCCACGCTCTGCGTCATCAATTTTCAGACGTAAAAAAACCGCCCCAAGTACAAAGCTCAGGGCGGTTTTTTTGCTCTTC
>MVCQ01000065.1 GCA_002059205.1 Candidatus Latescibacteria bacterium 4484_107 | reverse complement strand
GGCGATGCACGAATCCAAGTTCCCCGAAAAGTCGAAATAGCCTACGGCTCCCGCATAGACCCCCCGGCGTGTCGGCTCCAACTCATCCACAATCTCCATCGCCCGGATCTTCGGAGCGCCGGAGACCGTGCCCGCTGGAAAACAGGCCAGCAGCCCGTCCAGCGCATCCACGCCCGCGCGCACCTTCCCCCGCACATTCGACACGATGTGCATCACGTGCGAATACCGCTCGATTTTCATCAACTCCGTGACCTCCACCGATCCCGGAAGGCTCACCCGGCCCACGTCGTTCCGTCCCAGATCCACCAGCATAATGTGCTCCGCCCGCTCCTTCTCATCCGCTAACAACTCCTCCGCCAGGCGCTGATCCTCCGCCTCCGTCTCGCCCCGCATGCGCGTGCCCGCAATCGGACGCACCTCGATGGTCCCGTCCTCCATCCGAACCATCAACTCCGGCGAAGCCCCCACCACATCTAAGCCGTCCATTGCCATGTGGAACATATACGGCGAGGGATTCACGATCCGCAGCATGCGATAGATGTCGAACGACTCCACCGAAATCTCCGTCTCGAACCGCTGAGACAGGACCACCTGAATCACGTCCCCGGCCGAAATGTATTCCTTCGCGCGCCGAACGCTCTCCATAAAGACATCCTTCTTCGTATTCGATGCCAAGCGGCAGCTGCCCTCCCCCCTCGAAGGCAGCGGATCCACCGGCCGCCAAAGCAGCCGCTCCAATTCCCCGATTTTCCGCCGCGCCCCCTCGTACTGCGCCCGCAAATCCCCCTCGTGTTCATCAGTGTGCACGTTCGAGATCAGGAGTATTTTATGGCTCACATTATCGAACGCCAGAATCGTATCGAAAAACATCCACACCATGTCATCCAACCCCAGATCATCCGTGGTCTTATCGGGAAGCGCCTCCACCAGCCGCACTGCGTCGTATCCCATAACCCCCACCGCGCCTCCCGTGAACCGGGGCAGTCCCACGATCCGAACAGGCTGATACTGTCCAAACAACCGTCTGAGCGCGTCCAACGGATCGCCTTGCCTCGTCTCCGTCTTCCCATCTCGCCCCTCCCGCACCCGGATCCGGTCTCCCTTCGAGCGAAAAATACGAAACGGATCGGCTCCCAGAAACGAATACCGCGCGATCTTTTCCCCACCCTCCACGCTTTCCAGCAAAAAGGAATACCGCCCGCTGTTTTGGATCTTCTGATACGCGGACACCGGTGTCTCCATATCCGCTAGAATCTCTTTGACCACGGGGATCACATTCCCCTGCCTGGCCAGTTCCTGAAATTCATCAAACGCAGGACGAATCATCGTCGTTCCTTTTTTTGAATGCCAAATCCCAAAATTCAATTTACCGCGGAGGCCGCTGAGATCGCTGAGAAAGACAAAAAATCAAGAGCCTCTCCGCGCACTCTGCGCGCTCCGCGGTGAGACAAAAAGAAAAAGCCACGAACATCGTATGTCCGTGGCTTCCGGCGTTTCCCAATCTATATCAGATCACTGCCTGAGTCCGTCCGATAGACATACGTCTCCCCTTATGTCCTTGCGCCAATACCACCAATATCCAACAAGCAAGGTAAAGAGAAGTGCCGTCATCGTCCGATCTCCATTTTTTTGCTGTGTGTACCGCTCCCGGATTCGCGGGAAAGGGGTTCGCTCTGTCCATGACAGAACATTTGCAAAGATAATCAGACTTTCATCAAAATGCAAGCTTTTTTTTCAGGGTAGTCGAAATAAAGAGCGGGCGTGTGTTTTTCCAGCGTTTTTTAGAAAAAGGTCTTCCGCGACACATGCGGGTGCCCACCCGAAATTTCTAATCCTCTTGAGATGAGAGGATTTCCACGGTCCGTTTGGCGTCCCCGCTTTGGACGTGGAGTTCAATCGGCCCCGTGACCGGATTGAAACCAGTGCCCACAACGCCCAGACCGAACAGGCTTTGAACGCCCTCGTTCTTTACGAGAAAAGGGATGTTTTTTTCCTCCAGGAGGGAGCCGGCCAAGAGATAGTCGGAATAGGAGTTGGCCATATATACGAGAACGAGTTCCTGGTTTTCTATAGTGATTTTCCTTTCCCGGCAGGCTTGCTTGCGCAACAGGGAGAGAATTACACGTGACTTTTGGATCTGCCTGGCGAAAGAGAGATGTTAGAAATGCTCTCTCGTTGGTGAATAAGCGATTGGCGATCCGCAGGCATAAAGATACTTCCTTTCGAGCGATCGGGCAAGTGATTTTTCGGACTTGGGGAAGATACGCGCTGAGCGTTTTCCACGGGACCTTTTTTGGGGAAAAGTCTTGACATCGGGCGTCTCTTGCGCTATATTTTATTTTTGAGTGGCCATGCAGGGGCTTTTCCCGGATTTCGCCGTGTTGTTCTCGCGCGCGAATCATAGTGTCCCGATGGCAGAGGAAGTCGAAAAAATGAGAAAAGAACTGGTGGGTTCGCTTGCCGCATCGGTGGCGATCCACGTGCTGCTGTTTTTATTTTTTTCCTGGGAAGATGGCAAGGAGTGCGGGGTGACGAAGGGGGTGCGCATTCGGCGGGAGGTTGCGGTGCCTGTTGCGATGACCGCGGAAACGGGGCCCGAGCCCTTACCCGTTGCATTGGACAGTCAGCACGTGTTCGATAAAATGGATAAAGCGGAGTTTTCCACGAAGGCCGGGGAAAAAGCCCCTGTGGAAACGGTGCTGCGGCTCGGAGAAACGGTTTCACCTTCCGTGCTGGACAGTCTGAGGATGGCTGCGATTCGCGAGGAGATAGCACGACCAGCGGCTGTAGTGGATTCGTCCGAACAGAGACGGGTTCGGATCCTGCGCAATTTCGAAGAGATAAAGAAGGGGATCGCGGCCTGGCAGCAGGGAAAGGGAGACCGACCGGGTCCGAGGTTTGGAGGGGCGTGCTTCGACGGCGAAGGTCCCCGGATTGGCGGCGGCGTGGGCTTCGGATTCCCCACGGACTGGGAAGGCATCAAGCGCGCGAGACGGCACAAGGTACTTGCCGGGAAGGCCCTCGTATCGAAAAAGGGCGTGGAGGCTATTTTTGACCTGAGCGCTTTGGAACTCGATATTGTGATGTTCGTGTGGACGTCTCAGCCCGCCTCGCCCAAAGACGTGTACTGGAAGGTGGCGAGGATCCATCGGGCCTCTTACACGGATATTGCACGGGCGATGGAGGAACTGACGCTGCGCTGGAAGGTGCTGTGGGAGACTGGAAAAGGGATGTATGCTTCGGCGATTCGCCGGGAAGACGTGATCCTTTTTCTCGGGCAGACTTATCTCCAGGAGGGACAGGGGAATCGCGGGCGTTCGGAGATTTTGGAGAAGCTTATGGAGGTCCTGGAGCCATAAGACCCAATCGGACAGGTGGGATCGAACGGGGTTATCCCTGAATGCGGAGGGCTGATAAGTTTCCAGACAAAGTTATTTTCATATTCCCACCACGAAATACACGAAAAAGACCAAGGCACGTCAAATTCCTGATTTGGGGGTTCTCTGCGTTCTCTACCGCGCTCCGCGGTTAAATCGGGTTTTGAACCTTTTTACGAATCAATCAAAAGAACAGAGAGGAACCACAAGATATGCTCAATA
This sequence comes from Candidatus Latescibacteria bacterium 4484_107, assembly GCA_002059205.1. GTDB lineage: Bacteria > Latescibacterota > 4484-107 > 4484-107 > 4484-107 > 4484-107. The sequence goes on along the minus strand of MVCQ01000065.1, from coordinate 3,819 downwards.
CGGGAACGTCGGCGTTGATTATCGTGGATGTGCAGAGCAAATTGGCCCATCGGATGCACCGGAAGGAAAGGCTCTTTGAGCAGCTCCAAAAACTCATCAAGGGAGCCCAGGCTTTAAGCATCCCAATTCTTTGGGTGGAGCAGAATCCCGAAGGCCTGGGCCCGACGATCCCCGAAATCGCCGATCTGCTCTCCGACGTGCCGCCCATCCCGAAGCTCAGTTTCAGTTGCTGTGGCTGTGACCGGTTTATGCAGGCGCTCCGGTTTTTGAACCGGAAGCAAATTTTGATTGCGGGGATTGAAACGCACGTCTGTGTGTATCAGACGGCGGTGGATTTGCTTAATCTGGGATACGAAGTGCAGGTCGTCGCGGATGCGGTTTCTTCGAGAACCGAGGAGAACAGACAGATCGGTCTGAGCAGGATCGAAGACGCGGGTGGGGCGCTCACGAGCACGGAGATGGCGCTTTTTGAAATGCTGAAGGTGGCGGAAGGAGCGCAGTTCAAGGAGATTCTCAACATCGTGAAATAAGGGCTTATCAGAATTCAGAATTCAAAATTCAAAATTCAAAATAACTGATCCTGGCTCCTTACCCTTACAAAGGAACACGCAATGAAAAAAACGAACGCCATGACCGCAGCGCTCTTTCTGATCCTTCTCTCGATTCATCCGGTTTGGTCTCAGGTGGCGCGGAAAGAGCAAGGAAATCTCGTCATCGAAGGGATCCCAGAGATCCCCCAGCGGATAGTGGACCGCATGATGCAATATCAGAGCACCCGTTCGGCCTATCTCCACGATTGGGATTCCACCGGAGAGGGAATGCTGATCTCCACTCGTTTCGGCGAGACCAGCCAGCTTCATCTCGTCGAAAAACCGGGCGGCGCACGGCGGCAGATCACCTTCTTCCCCGAGCCGGTTCGCGGAGCCGTCATGTGCCCGGATCCTTCCACCCACGGGTTTCTTTTCATGAAGGACATAGGCGGCGGCGAGTTCTACCAGGTTTTCTATTTCGATCTCGAGGACGGGGCCTATTCGATGGTGACGGACGGCTCCTCCCGAAACGGCGGCGTGTGCTGGTCCAACCGGGGAGATCGGTTCGTGTATTACAGCACCAAGCGCAACGGTCGCGATTGGGATTTGTTCCTGAGCGATCTCGAACATCCGCACGAAGCCAGGCCGATCCTTCAGGAGGGCGGCACCTGGTTTCCGGAGGATTGGTCCCCGGACGACACGCGTTTGCTTGTGATGAAATACATTTCCATAAACGAGTCGTATTGCTACACCCTCGACGTGGCCTCCGGCGAGCTTACCGGGATCAACCCCACGGAGGAGAAAACGCAATACGGTGCCGCTGCTTGGGCAAAGGACGGAAAGGGCGTCTTCCTCACTTCGGATGCGGGGAGCGAGTTTCTGCGTTTGAGGTACTACGATCTTGCGGAGAAGACCTGCGCCGATTTGACAGGCGCCATCCCGTGGGACGTGGAAGCAATCGAATTGTCGCCTCAGGGAGACCGGCTGGCCTTCACGGTGAACGAGGGCGGCATCAGTAAACTCTATCTTCTCGATACGCAAACTAAGACCTACAAACAAGTTTCCGGGATTCCCGTGGGGCAGATCTACGGATTGCATTTCCATCCCGACGGAACCCGGTTGGCGCTGGTCATCAATACGCCGCAAACTCCGGGCGATATCTATGTTCTCCATCTCGACGACGAGGCGCTCGTGCGCTGGACCTTCAGCGAGGTCGGCGGGCTGGATACGGATGGGTTTATCGTGCCCGAACTGATCCATTACGAGACCTTCGACAAGGTGGACGGCAAGCCGCGCATGATCCCCGCGTTCTACTACAAACCCACAAAGGGGAAGGCGCCGTATCCCGTGCTCATCAGCATCCACGGCGGGCCTGAATCGCAATACGTGCCGTATTTTTCCTACACGGTGCAGTATTATTTGAACGAGCTGGGCATTGCGGTGCTGGCTCCGAATGTGCGCGGTTCCTCCGGCTATGGAAAGCGCTGCCTCAAGCTCGACAATGGGTACCAGCGCGAAGATTCGGTCAAGGACATCGGAAAGCTTTTGGACTGGATCGAAAAGCAGCCGGAACTGGATGCGTCCCGCATTGCGGTCAAGGGGGGGTCTTACGGCGGATATATGGCGCTCGCTTCGTTGACGCATTATGACGACCGGCTCCGATGCGGCGTATCCAACGTGGGCATCAGCAATTTCGTGACGTTCCTCGAAAACACGCAGGAATACAGGCGAAACCTGCGGAGGGTGGAATACGGGGACGAACGGGATCCCGATATGCGGGCCTTTCTGATGCGCATCTCGCCTACGACGAACGCGCACAAGATCACCAAACCGCTGTTTGTGGCGCAGGGCCTCAACGATCCGAGAGTGCCGGCGGGGGAGTCGGAACAGATGGTCTCCGCGATCCGGGAGAACGGCGGCGAAGTCTGGTACCTGCTGGCCAAGGACGAGGGGCACGGATTCAGGAAGAAGCGGAACCGCGATTATTACACCAATGCGGTGGTGTTGTTTCTTGAGAAGTATTTGTTGGAATGAGAGATGGGGCACAACAGCCTGTTAGTGGTGAGTGGTGAGTGGGCGGCAATGAAAGATGGCGCATAACGGTGTGTTTGTGATTTGCTTTCCTGGCATTGTTTGAAACATTGAAGATGGAGGGGAACACCGATGTTGAACAAAGCAACTTTAGGACAAGTAGAGCAACTTGCGGTGCAACTGCCCATACAAGAACAGCTAAAACTGCTCAGTCGCTTGAGCGAGCGATTGACCGAAACGATCTCCCTGCCTGTCATCGTGGATAAAGAGAAACGGGAACGCGAAGCGGCCGCGGGGCCTCGTACGTGTGGCCGCACTGTCGCCTACCCAATGGCAGACAAATTGGACCAAAGACGCCGGATCAAGGATTTATTTACGGCCTTATCCATCCAGGGTGCGCCGATGGGAGCCAGGGTGCTTCAGCAAAGGATGGACCAGGTCGGACTGATTCCTGATGAACTGAGTCGAAGCCTTGTAGAGGCACGAGAGGAGTGACACTGTGCAGTGGATCTACTTTGATGCCAGTGCCCTGATCAAGCGGTACTCGCAGGAGAGCGGTACGCCGTTGGTCAACGAAGGGTTTCATCACCTTCCGCCGAACCGAATGACCTGTTCCACGCTGGGCATCCTTGAAATCATCTCGATCCTGGTGCGGAAGCGGAACGATGGTCGGCTGAATCAGGCATTATTTGAGCAGGCTATGATCGAGTTTAGAGCCGAAGTAATTGATCACGAGGAGTTTTCGGCCACATCGGTCAACGATACTCTCCTGCTTTCGGCTTTGGATTTCATCGCGAAGTATAACCTCAATGCCACGGATGCGGTGATCCTGCATTCCGCGCTCAACCTTCGGCAGGTCCTTCAGGAGAGGGGAGATGAATTGAGTCTGTGGACTTCTGATAAACGTTTGGTGCGGGCCGCCCGGGGTGAGGGCATCGAAGTATTTGATCCTGAGGAGGAAACGATAGGCAGTTTGCATCAACTGCTGGAAGGTTAGAAGAACCATCAGGGGTTTACTATTCGATGGTATAATGAGCAGGAGGTGACAGCAAGGACATTACAAGAGATTATGAGCGATATTCATGCGCTTCATGAGGATTTGGAGACCTACGAGCGGAAGTATGGCGTGCTTTCGGAGACCTTCTACGAATCGTACACCAACGGTGAAGAACCGGAGGAGGATGCTTGGGTGTTGGATTGGGCGGACTGGGCCGGGGCGTACAAGATATTGCTCCGTCGCGGGGAGCAATATCGTCGT
>MVCQ01000064.1 GCA_002059205.1 Candidatus Latescibacteria bacterium 4484_107 | reverse complement strand
TCCGCCGCCACCGCATCGATCTGCACCCGGATCTGTCGGACGATTTCAGCCCGTGCTCCATCCTTCGCCCGCATCCAATCCCGCTCTACGTCCCCCGTAAATCCGGCCACCCCAAACCCCTGCATAAATCGTGCGTCCGAAACCTCCGCCCGCGCTCCCCGCTTCACCCATTCGGGTTGCTCCGCCCGCGCCGTCGTCGTGACCATCAGTATAACGCATAAAAAAAGGCATTTCTTTTGCATGGAATCCTCTTACCGGCTTGGCATCCGACACAACACATAACACGCCTTCGTCTTTCTATCCAACCATCTCCCCGCGATCCGCACACCTCGAAGCGTAGCTTCCGTCTTTGTTGCGATGACCTGCTCCAATGTCCCGCCTGCCTTCTTGGATAAATCGCGAATCTGCGACAGCACATACCGCGCCAGTTCCAGACGCGCCGCACGCTCTGCTTCCCGCCATGAAGTTGCTTCGTTGTAATAGAGATGACTCGTCCCCACCGCAAAAACATATCCTTTTTTCTTCGGCAACTTCCGCACCCACTTGGGGGGCCTCTCGGGCATCCGCGTCCGCTCCAGCTCGAACGCGCTTTCCGCTCCGTAACACACCAAGGCCAGCGTCATTCCGTGCACCTGTGCCGAATCCACCACGCGACATTGCTCTCGAATCGTTTTCACCTTCGCCCAATCCACTTCCTCACTGAACACCCCCCCCATGGAACGCAGTCCGCCGGGCACCGCTGCAAATCCCTGCTCACTTCGGACAGCCACTGCCATCCCCTTCGCCACCCGCTCCACGCCATCCCGCTTCGCGTACGCCACCGACGTATCGGGATCCACAAATATCCGGCCGTATCCCACCGCACAGCGGATCCCCTGATCGCCCACTCCCTCTAAAAACCAGGACGGATATCCATTCCCCCCGTCCTCCCTCCTGACCCCACAGGAGATCAAACTCGCCAGCACCCCCGCCGAAATCAAAATTTTCAAACTCCCCCTTAGGAATCGCTCTCCACAGTCCCTCTGCTGCGCTGCCTCTGTTCCGGCTTTTTTGCCCGAAAACCTATGTTTCCGGCCCATCGCACCACCCTCTCAGGGAAACAATCCGGCGCGGAGTATAACATTCCGCGCCGGACTGCCTGGCACACTACATGCCTTGTTTTTCCTTATATTTCTCGTACTTCTCCACCTCATTCTCCAACTCGTCGAAGGCCTGGGAAGCCCGGAATCGAGTGTACATCGCCTTGTTGGCTTTAATCTTATCCACCAAGGCCGCGTTCGCTGCCCCGATGGGCAGTTCCATCAGCACGCACGCACGCCACCCCGTACCCTCCTTGCCCGTAGTCTGTTCCCGAGCCCGAGTCCCATTCAGCGTCTGAGAGATGATCTCCTTCGTGACCTGCGTGTAGGAGGCCAACAACTCCGCATCCTCCCCCAGCCCCACTTCTTCGTCGAACTTCTTCGTCAGTCCCTGTATCCGCAACTCCAACTGCGAAGCCAAATCTCTCCGCGCCTCTGTCTTGGCTTTATTCACCGCGAGCTGCAAATCACGCGAAGTAGCTGTAGTCGCGGCGAAAAGGTAATTCGGATCCTCGGGAAGCATCGTAAACCACTCCGGACAAGGACCGCTGCCTCCGCTTTTGGTCCCGGCACATCCCGCACCCATCAACAGCACCAACAGCATCAGAACTGCGAAATGAGAACGTTTCATCGCGAACCTCCTTCAAATTAAGGATTAAAGTTTTTTTGACCGCCCCCCCCCGTATTCGTCATAGAATTCCCCTCCTTTCTGCTTTGCGTTAGAAGTAAGACTTCGAAATTTTGATGCCCTACTCTGCTAGAAGTCATCGAGCTCATCGAACGGACTTCTCTTCGCACCGCCGATGAGCCGCGCGGTTCCGGCGCTGTCCAGCACATACGGACTCCTCGGGGTCCCGAGAATCTCCACATACACCACGATCCGGGGATCCCCCACCTGGATCTCTACCTCGAATTCCTGCTCCGACCCGAAATCGAACTCCGGAATCGCCCGAAACTTCAGGCGGTGTACTCCATAAGGAACCCGATGCACCCGAAGCTGACGCCCATCCTCAAGTGCCGCCCGCACCCATCCTTTTTTTTCTGCTTTAACCCGAAAGGGCGCGATAGCAGTGACGCCCACGTAAGCGCCGTCGAGAAACACGCTCGCATCCGTGGGCAGGGACGCAATCACTAACTCCGCACCCAAATCCGACGCGCGCGCATCCACCATGGTGCGCTGACCTTGCTTTACGGGGACCTCGCACGTCCACGTGCCGTTCCCGAAGAACACTTGCACCCGATACGTCCCCGCTGTCAGTGCATCTAACTTGACGGGCGACAATCCCTCTTCGCGCGCGTTCACCAGCACCTTCCGATCGTCCGGCAAAGACCGCACGGACAGCGCGCCCGAACGGCTCAACAGATCCCCGTACTTCCGGTAATACTCCGCCAAAATGCGCGGATACAGACCGGGGAGATCACTCGACTGACTTGTCACCTCGAATGTCCCCCCGGTGGCCGCGCTCAGCGCACTCAGCGCTTCTCGATCCACGTCTCCCAGACCGATCCCGTACACGAACAATCCTTCGGACGCGCCGATCTTCCGAAGTTCCTCCGCCGTGTACCGGCTTCCCGTATCCCGCCCATCCGTCAGGAACACCACGATCCGTCCCCCATCCCGGTTCATAATTCTCAGAATAGATCGCGCGATCGCATCGTACAGCTTCGTCCTCCCTCCTGCTCGCAGTCCCGAGATCGCCCGACGCAAGGCTGCGCGATCCCCGGTCATCCCCTGCACCTCCTTCACCTCGTCCGAAAAGGCCACCACAGCGGCCACGTCGGACGCATGCATCCCCTCCACAAAGCGAAGAGCGCCGGCCTTGGCATCCTCGAACGCCCGGCCTCTCATACTTCCGCTACAATCAATAGCCAGCACGATGGCGCTTACGGCCGGCTCTGGTTTGAAGCGGTAGTAACTCTCTTGCTCCGCTCGTACCGGTTCCCCCCACAACAGTCCTATCGCTGAGATTACCCAGAGTATCCTGCGCATGATGTGGTCTCCTTTCCGGATGCACGACCGGACATTCCGCTATTCACATCTCTCCGGCATACCGCTCTACCCGCACGCGGGCGGTTATGCTGTGTGCGGGCATGTGTTCCACGTGGCACTGGCGCTCGGTGATCTCCCCGATTTCCCGGCTTGCGGCGGGCGTCATACGTTGATAGGTGCACGTCTTGAGGAACTTACCTACCCACACGCCTCCGGTGTAACGCGCCGCGCGACTCGTGGGCAAAATATGATTGGTGCCGATGGATTTATCCCCATAGGCCACAGTGGTTTCCTCTCCGATAAAAAGCGAGCCGTAGTTGGTGAGGCGTTCGAAGAAGAAATCCGTCTCCTCCACGTGAAGTTCGAGGTGTTCGGGCGCATACTCGTCACTGATTTGGACGGCCTCGTCCGGGCTGTCCGCGAGGATCACGATTCCGTTATTCCTCCAGGAAATCTCCGCCACGTCGCGCGAGGGGAGTTTTTTCAGTTGGCTTTCGACCTCCGCGATGGTTTGTTGTGCAAAGCCTTCGCTCATGCAGATGAGGCAAACCCCGCTGTCCGGATCGTGCTCCGCCTGGCCGAGCAGGTCGCAGGCCACGAGCGCCGGATCCGCCTCGTCGTCGGCGATGATGAGGATCTCGGTGGGACCGGCGAGAAGATCGATGCCGCAGCGTCCAAAAAGCTGTCGTTTGGCCTCCGCCACATACTTGTTTCCGGCGCCGCACAGGATATCCACTGGTTCGGACACGCCCATGCCGAAGGCCATCAGGGCGAATGCCTGCACGCCGCCCAGGATGAAAATCCGGTCCGCGCCCGCCTTTTTCATCGCGTTGATCGTGGCCGGATACCCCCCCTGTCCCTGTGCCGGCGGGGTGCAGGCGATCACCGTCTTTACGCCGGCCACCTTTGCGGGGAGGATACTCATCTGCGCCGAGCCGAACATGGGGTATCGGCCTCCTGGCGTATAACTGCCCACCGCGCCCACCGGGATGTGTTTATGCCCGAGGATTACACCGGGGCGCAATTCTACCTCCAAAGGCAGCATGGTTGCCAGCTGCGCTTCGGCGAATCTCCGCACGTTCTTATGGCAAAAGTCCGTGTCCCGGATCACTTCTTCGGAGAGTTTCGAGACCGCCTCGGCGATCTCCTTTTCGCTCAATTCAAAGCTCGGAGGATTCCAGTCATCGAAGCGCCTGCTGTATTTGCGCACGGCATCCATGCCCTTTTTTTCAAGATCTCTGAGGAGTTCCGAGACGATTTTTGTGGTCTCCGGATCTTCCTCGAACAGTCTGTGCCCCCCGCTCTTTATGGTCTTCATGCCCTTTTTCCCTTTTCCCAACGCATAAGCCAGTGAGTGGTGAGTGCTGAATCTGAGAAGCACCGCTCATTTTTTTCTCCGAGCGCGCGAAACAATTCGCTTCTTGTCACGCGGCCTTTCAACGAACCCAACAAAATAATACATTCGCAAAAAAAGTCAACAAAAATTTCCCAATCATCGCTGTTTCCGCTCCGGGCGCTCGAATTATTCTAAAATAAGTAAATTAAACCTTTCGTGCAAGCTTTTTTTGAAAATTTTACTTGACATAGCGTCCTATTTATGTTAATTTAACCATCCAAGAATTAACGCATTATTAAATGGGGATGATTTCGTTCGCAGAACACGAAAAAACGCCCCGGTGTTCTTTCCATGAATCTGCTGAAGTCGAAGCGACGGCGGCTCGTCAAAGGTCAACGAAAATCCCAGCGCACAAAGGGGAAAAGGGTTACTTTCCCCCAATCACCCGTGAAACGTCGCGCAGAGCATGCACCTTTCTTTTCTCCGCGGCGGGATTCGAGCAATCCACTAACACAAAGGAGGGCATTCAGGATGACGACCACGAGAAAACATCTGGCTCTTGCGGTAGCTGAGGCGACGGGCTGCAAGAAAAATGTAGCGACCCGGACCGTAGATGCGCTGTTCGATGCGATGCGCCAGAGTCTGATCGAGAACAACCGGATTGAAATCAGAGGCTTTGGGGTCTTCGAGGTGAAAGAGACCAAGGCCAAGCCTGCGGCCCGGAATCCCAGAACCGGCGAGATCATCTATGTGCCGGCGAGAAGGAAGACGCACTTCAAGCCCGGTAAGCTCTTGAAAATGGAACTTCATAAACCGCTTGAATAATGCATGGCGGCATGGGGTTGCTTATTGATGAGTGGGGGAAAAGAATCCTTTTCCCAAGATATGTCGGGGCTTAAGGGTGCGGGTATTGAGATCGGCTGTAAGTCGAAACGCGCGGTTCGTCGAGGTCTGACCAAGACGACTCTCGAATTTCGGCATACAGCCTTTCTTCTTTCTGGCTATCCATCCCTCTTTTTGTTCTGGAATGAAACGTATGTACTACACGATCCTCCATTTCTTCTGGCGCTGTTACGCAATGGCGGACGAAGCATTGGAGGGAACCTATACGCGTCGGGTGATCGCAGTGTTTTGGGAATTGTTCGCGGACCTGTGGTACTTCGTGCTCATCGGAGCCGTGATCGCGGTGTCCGTATCCCGCTTTCTTCCCAAACAACGCGTTTCGGACTTTCTGAGGGAGCGAGGCCGGTGGGCCGTTCCTTTTTGCACGGCCTTAGGGGTGCTGTCTCCGATGTCCACCTTCTCCGCCATTCCCATCGTCGGCGCGCTGATGGCCATAGGTGTGCCCGCTCCGCCCCTGATGGCCTTCCTCGTTTCGTCGCCCCTGATGAATCCCACTCTGTTCGTGATCACCGGTGGCGCCCTCGGATGGCAAATGGCGATCGCGCGCGCGGCTTCGGCCTTCATCCTCGGAATCACGGCGGGAGCGGCCGCGCATTTCCTGGAGGTTCGGGGATTTTTAGAGTTCTCCAAGTCGGTCCATTCCCGGATCGTGGGGCAGGTGGTTTTTCAGGAGCGCGAAGGAGCTTCTGCGAAGGAATCGGCGCGATCCCGCATCCTGCGGGAGTGCTGGGGCTTTGTGAAGGAATTCAGGGGATTTATCATTTTTATCGGAAAATACTTCTTGTTCGCGCTCCTGATCGCTTCCGTGGTGCAGACACTCGTCTCACCGGATTGGGTGCTCGCGCTCGTGGGCGCGGGCAATCGCTATTCCATTCTGGTATCGGTGGCGCTGGGCATTCCGCTGTATGCGTGCGGAGGCGGAAGCGTTCCCATCATCGAGATTCTGGTGCGCATGGGCATGACCCAGGGCGCCGCGCTGGCGTTCTTCGTGGCCGGTCCTGCCACCAAATTCTCCACAATCCTCACCCTCAACGCGGTGGTGAAAAAGCGCGTGACCGCGTTTTACCTGATCGTCATGCTGCTCGGCGCCGCGATCCTTGGATACGTTTATTCGGCGGTCGCTCCGGAATTGATTTAGAGAGCCGTGTCAATGAAAAATGCAAAGTGAAAAATAGAAAATGCAAAATGACGCTCCGGTCTGTTTTGCATTTTTCCTTCCGTTCAGTAAGGTATGACTATGCACATAGGAAATGTCTCCCTCTCCGGCCCGGTGGTGCTCGCTCCGCTGGCCGGAGTGACGGATCACTCCTTTCGGCTTTTGTGCCGGGAGATGGGAGCAAGCCTGGTTTATACGGAGATGGTGAGTGCGGACGGATTGGTGCGGAAAAATCCGGGCACGGGTCGGCTGATCCATTTCGGGGAATCGGAGCGTCCGATCGGGGTGCAGCTTTTCGGGTCGGATCTGGCGATCATGGCACGTGGAGCCGAACAACTGGCGGAACGGGGCTTCGATCTGATCGATCTCAATTTCGGCTGTCCCGTGAAGAAGGTGGTCAAGCGCAATGCGGGTTCGGCCCTGATGCGGGATCCGGAGCGATTGGCCCGCATCACGGAGGCCGTGGTTGGTGCGGTGGATCTGCCGGTGACGGTCAAGATCCGGAGCGGCTGGAGCGAGGAAGCGATCAATGCCGTCCAGGTGGCCCGGTTGGTGCAGGAGGCCGGTGCGAAAGCCATCACCGTCCATGCCCGAACCCGGAAGATGGGCTTCTCCGGACAGGCGGATTGGGAGGTCATCGCCGAGGTGAAGGCCGCGGTCTCGATTCCAGTGATCGGAAACGGAGACGTCCGAACCCCGGAGGACGCCCGGCGCATGTTCGATGACACAGGATGTGATCTGGTGATGATCGGACGGGGCGCGCTCGGCAATCCGTGGATTTTTCGGCGCACGGTTGTTTTTCTGCGCACCGGAGCACACCTGCCCGAGCCGAACCTGAGAGAGCGGATGGAGGTACGTGGAACGTGAAACGTAAAACGTGAAACGTGAAGCCCCACTCACCACTCACCATTCACCACTCACCCATGATGTGAGGAACTGATGAATATAGCGCGCATTCAATCGCTGTTAGAGCAGGTTCGGAACGGCACCGTGGATGTGGCGGAGGCGATGAACGACCTGCGGTCTCTGCCGTTCGAGGACCTGGGATTTGCACGGATCGATCATCATCGGCTGCTTCGGCGCGGATTCCCGGAGGTGATTCTCTGCGAGGGCAAAACCATCGAGCAGGTGGTCGTCATCGCCAAAAAGATCGTGGAGAAAGGGGCCACGCTTCTGGCGACGCGGGCTACTCCCGAGATGGCGGAGGCGATCCGGGAAGCCGTTCCCTCGGCTCAGTATCATGCCGCCGCGCGGATCGTAGTGGCCGTAACCGAGTCAAAGTCACCAATCGAGAAACGGGGAACGATCTTAGTGGTTTCCGCGGGGACCTCGGATATTCCGGTGGCCGAAGAAGCCGCGGTGACCGCGGAGGTAATGGGGAATCCGGTGGAGCGTTTATTCGACGTGGGCGTGGCCGGACTCCATCGTTTGTTGGCGCATCGGGAGTTGCTCGAGTCGGCCCGTGTGATCGTGGTGGTGGCCGGTATGGAGGGCGCGCTCGCCAGCGTGGTCGGAGGCCTGGTGGATGCGCCGGTTATTGCGGTGCCGACGAGCATCGGATACGGCGCGAGTTTCGGGGGACTGGCCGCACTTTTGGGGATGCTGAACAGTTGCTCGCCCGGCGTGACCGTGGTGAACATTGACAATGGATTCGGTGCGGGCTATGCGGCGGGCCTAATGAATCGGTGAGTGTTTTCGACAGCGCGTATGCTGGAAAA
>MVCQ01000063.1 GCA_002059205.1 Candidatus Latescibacteria bacterium 4484_107 | reverse complement strand
CAAACGCCCATTCCGGAGGGGACGTTGCAGAAACTCGAACCAAGTCCCTTCAAAAAGCGTTTTGTTTTGAGTGTTGCTACAGAGGGCAAAACGATCTTGCATGCGGCGTTCAAAGATGTCCATACCGCTCGGAGTCAAGGTACACTTCTGCACTTGTTGCTCGCTGAGAGCATCCGCGATGCATCGGAGACTGCACTAAGGTTTTTATTTCCTCCCCGGGAATTTATGCTCGATCCCAGCTTATCGCGTACAACCTCTACGAAGCTTTTTTTTCGTTACATTACGAGACACAAAACGCTTCTTTCCAGATATAAAAAATCTATTTTTCGCCTGTTCTTCCGCGTTTTATCTGAGATTCCGTAAGGCTCGTCCGTTCCATTGCACAGCGTTCTCTCAGGCATTTTCGCCTCGCCTATTCCGATGGGGAAGGTGATTTCAAGGAAGCGCAGCTTCCCTATTGGATGGGCTGGCGGTTTGCCCGGTGGAAGGCAAAGCGGCTGTCCAAAAGCGTTTGGGATGTCAAACTCGTGTACGTCTCAAACCTGATGCGCCTGGCCACGTTTTCTTTCACTTAGGGGCGAGGGGAAAATAACGCGCCGCTTTCGCGCAGGTACCGCAGAGCCCGCAGAGGGAGGAAAGTGGGAAAGTCGATTCTCCTTCTATTGGGCTGAATCGACCAAGTGAGACGGGGAGATCTTCCCACTTTCAGAGGGAATTTTTCTGCGAAGGCTTCGGTTGGCAGTCAACGAGGCATTCTTGAAGGCAAAAAGTGCCTCAGCGCGATGCTTCCCCGAAACATCCGCGCCATCACCTCCTCGTCCGGGACCCGACGCATGCGTTGCACCGTTCTCCGGGCCGATCCGATCTCCCCGAGGTGCCCGATCACCCAAAGCATCCCGCATAAGCTCGCGGCCGCCCTCTTGAGGTTTCCCTTGGCCGCAAACGCAAGCATCGAGGCGCACTCCAACCCCAGCCTCAGCGGAAAAATGCGGATGAGATTCCAGAGGCTGTAGTTCTTGAGCAACGTCATCAAGCTGTTGCGGTGATTCAGGAACATCTTGCGAAAACGCTCCGGCGGCAGCGTCCATCCCGAATGATGCCACACCACGGAGGCGGGTACCGACCACACGGCATAGCCCGCAAGGTGCATCCGCCAGCACAGATCGATCTCCTCCACGTGCATAACGAACCGCTCGTCCAAAAGCCCCGTGACCTTCAGGGCCTCCTTTCGGAGAAACAGCGCGGTGCCCGAAGCCCAGAAGATCGCACTCGGCGTATCGTATTGTCCCCGATCTTCCTCGATTTCCTCGAACACTCTTCCGAGACAGAACGGATACCCAAAGATGTCCATCAACCCACCGGCCGCGCCCGAATAATCGAAGCGCGTCCGATCCCGCACGGACAGGATCTTTGGCTGGCACGCCCCGACCTCCTCGTGGGCCTCCGCGAACCGCACCAGTTCAGACAGCCAACCCGGCTGCACCTCCACGTCGTTGTTCAAGAGCACCACGTACCGCCCTTCGGCGGCCAAAAGCCCCCGATTGCAGGTGGCCGCAAAACCCAGATTGCGTGTGTTGTGCAGCACCCTGATCTCTGGAAACCGGGCCTGCGCCTCCTCCACACTCCCGTCGCTGGACCCGTCGTCCACCACGATCACCTCGAAGGGCTTGTGCCGAGTGCGCTTATAGAGCAGGTTCAGGCAATTCGACAGGATGCTTCCATTGTAATGTGGGATGATAATGCTGGTCATGGTTTCATAGGGGTTAGGGGGTAGGGATCAGGGGGCAAGGGCCAGAAGCCAGAGGTCGGAGGCCAGAGGTCAGAGATTAGAAGTCAGAGGTCGCCATGCTTTCTGTTGCATCGGGATTTTGTAATCCCGATGCGCAACCCTGTGGCATCTGAGGTTCGGGAAAACAATTCCCAGAACCAAATGGAAAACCTACGCGAACGGTTAGGAGCATTTTGAAACAGCCCGGATCTCGGCTTACTTTGGGTCCATACTCTCTTGGGGCGCAATAGGCCTCTTCCTCTGAATCGTCCGGATCAGTTCCTGAGCCTGAAGAAAGCGGGGCGTTCCGGCGGGCACTTCACTCAGTTTCAGCAGGGCGCTTTGGTATTGTCCTGCCTGAAACAATTTTTGTCCCTCCTCAAAGCTCGCTTCGGCCTTCCGCTCCCGAACCCCGGAGAAAACCTGTTTGGCGCTGCGCAGTGCGGAGGCTAACGGGGCCTTTTGGATTTTGATTTGCTTGACGGCCTTCCGAAGGGCGGCTTTCTCGGTTTTGTCCAACCCCTTGCCGGAGAATGTCAGGCTTTCCAAGACGGTTCCGCTTTCGAGGTCCGTTACGGACAAATCCAGCTCCGCTTTGGCGAGGATCCGAGTGCCGCCAAGTCCCTCGGCCTCTTTCGTTTCTTCCGGAATGACCGTTCCTTTCAGCAGGATGGGAGATTTGGCGTCCACCACGTACCCGAGTTTGTTGAGCGTCTTCGTCAGATTGGCCTCGACTTTCGGAGCGGGCGCGCCGTCCTCCATCGCCAGGGCGATCCGGACCGGATAGCCCTGGCGTTCGATGGCGTAGTAAAACACCGCCTCCGTGATGGGCAGATCCCGGCTGACCTCCGGTGGAATGCCGGAGAGCGCTGGACGCGCGGTGATCCGACCCACCTCCTGGTCGCCAGAGGCCATCGCATCGGTCGCGGCCAATCCATGCTGATCCGTGATTACTTCCTGTATTTTTCTCCCCGTCGTGGTTTCGAAGCGAACCGGTATTCCCTCCACCGGCGTGGTCTTTCGATCCGGCTGAACGATTACCAGGCGGGCCACCAATGGTTCCGGCAGGGGCGCTTGCGGCGCGGCAATCTGTCCGTCTCCGGAGACCTTTTCCAACCTGAGATGCGTTAGAATTTCCCGCATATTGGAGCGCACCTTCGCAGGGCTTACGAGGTCCTCCAGCATCGGGGGCGCCGGAGAAAGGGCGCGCACCAGAACCCGTTTGGACAGCACCTCACCGCTTCGATCGTACGCCTGCGTTAAATTGGCCACAGCCGGAGCGATGCGTCCTTCCCGGACCATGCGATCCGCATCCGCCATCCCCTCGGTTACGGCCTGAACGCCGTCCTCGATTTCCTGTTTTAAGCCGGCTGCAAAGCGACGGCGATCCAATGCCGCCAGCGCATAAAAGACGCCCTTTTCCTCGGCGGTCTCCACCACCTGCATGCCCGTTACGGTTTCGTCCACCAGCATCTCGGTCCGGTTGGTGATCTCGTTGCGGTAGGTTTCCTGCTCGCCGACCTGCGCGTGCTTCTGAATATCCACCATCTCCGACTTGATCCGGACCTTGATCTGCCTCGTGAGGTCTAAGCGGGCGTCTTCTTTGGCCCGGTCCATACTCTCCTCCGAGATGCCCACCCCAAGCAGATGCGTCTGCGCGGGATATTGGGGATGCGTATGGGTGGTCGCCCAGTCCGGCAGTCCTTTGCCCGCCGAACTCAGGTGCGGGGCGCACGCCAGAAATCCGATCATCACGATCAAACACATCGGGGTTCTCATTTGAGGCTCCTTTCCGTGTATAGGAAAATAGGGGAAGCCCTAAGGAGGCTCCCCCTATACGTACCGAACTTCCGAAGCTACTCCGCCTCCACGATTTTCATCAGGATCAATTTTCGGTTGATGTTGATGCGCTTGAGCATGCCCCCCTCAAATTTGTCCGGGAAGCCTTCTTTCAAAGCCCGGTATAGTTTGCTGCTTTTTCTGAATTGATCCGCCCTGGCCCAGACGAGGTAGTCCAGAGTATTTTCGGTCACCACGTTTTCCCTGGATCCGGAGCAGAGTTCCTCGATCAGATCGGAAATGGCAAAGGCGATGTCCTCCCGCTCGTCCTCGTCGAAGTCCCCCTCGATGGAGAAGATGAGCTTGTATTGCACACCCCGGTTCAGATCCTCCTTCCAGTACGCGCTGATACGGCTGAGTACTTTGTCTATCGCATCGTTGAGAGCTTCCTCGATGACCACCGCATCCGCGGAGGAACGTTCCGCGCTGTACCCCGTCTCGGTTCCCAGCAGACGCGCGGTCGTGGTCTCGAAAGCCCGGACGCCGACGATGCCTTTGCGCACCGTGGAACTACCGATTTTTCGCTCCACCACCTCGACGGTATACGTCATATACACGTCACTGCCGATAGACAACGCCAACTGGTACCCGTAATCCTCCTCCACGCCCTGCTCGAACCGGATCGCATCGCTCAACTCGTTCAGCGCCGCCGCTTGCTTCGGAACCTGCACGTCGTATCTGCGGGCCGTCAGATAGGACTCGATCACCTCGGCGGCCTTCTTGAGATTGGGATCCGTGAGCATCCGCTCGATGGGGCTTTCCCCCTTCGGAACCTCCGGGATCACCATGATGAAGGGCAAGGGGCCTTCTATTTGGATGAGAACCCCGTCGGCGCTCAAGTCCTCCCGGAGCAATTTCTTGTTGATCTTGAAATATTTTTGGATCTTCAGCTTCTTGCCCCTGGCGATTTTGACCCGGTTCTCAAACGTATTGGACTCCCAGGAAATGTAGCGATTGATTTGTTTCGCCGCGAAAACCTTCTCCTGAACCAAAGTGAATTTGTCCTTTTCCTCCTGAGTTTGCAGGAGGGGATCGGTGCCGCCCAACAAAATAAAATATACCGCCGCGCGACGGGCATCCAGGATCGCGTTGTCCGTAAGGTTCTTCTTCTTTCCCTCTCCGATGCCGGTGGCCAATACCATAACTTCCGCCGGATTGGTGCTCTCGATCAGCGTGACCTCCCTCGACAGAGGAAGATTGTTTTTCGGATGTTTTTTCCCCGTAGCGGCGCAACCCGTCAACAGAAAAGCCAGCATAGCGGCTATTATTATCTGAGTGGTCCGTCCCATCGCGTACCTCCGTTGTCTGTCTTACGTTTCACGTTTTACGCGGAACCCCTCGCTTTCCGTCCCTCACCACGTCGGTGGCGAATAAATCAGTTGGATTCCGAAGAACGGCCCGCTGTAATCCACCTCGGGTCCCGTGAATGCCTTCTTTTCACCCTCCTCTTCATTCTCCTCCTTCTTTTCTGATTCCCACGTATCCTGAATTGCGCCCCCAAACCCCTTGAAGCCTCCCGTAAAGCCGATGTTCAGATCGGCCCGGAGCGCAATCTCCATCCCAGCCGCTCCGGAGAGCAGCTCGATCGTGTTGGTGTAGGTCAGGTCATCGTCATCGAAGCTCCGCGAAAAGCTGAATGCCTGAACCTCATACCGGGCTTCCGCAAAGAAGGCGACTCGTCGGAAGTAGTGTTTCTTTATAAGCCCGCCGTACAGGCCCCAGCAGACTCCCGCATAGGCGTCCTTTTGTTCGCCGGCGTAAGAGATTTTCACATCCTTCGCCGGTATCGCCCCGAGGAAGCCTCCGAGCGTGATAAACGTCTGCGGAACGCCCAAAAAACGCGCCGTGTTCGTTTGGGCCGCAAGGTCCAGGATGGGGAAAAGGGTTTGGATCTCCTTCTCGACGCACAGAGAATCCCCGAAGCCGCCGGAGCATGTTCCCTTTGGGATGGTGAGGCTTGCGGCACCGGGACGAATGGCCACGTCGATCCCGATGCGCGGGAACTCCTTCACCATCATCCCCGGCTCATATTCGCCGATGATCCGCTTGCCCCGGCTCAGGACTTCAGGATTGGTCGTGTTGTCCCCGATTCCTCGGGCCATGAAGAATCCCTTTTTTTCCAATTCAAGCGTTCCCGCCTCGTCCTCGACTTTTTCGTACACCCGGAATTTTTGATCGAGAAACACGCCTTCCCTTTTCCCAAGATTGAAGCCCACCATCCCTCCGGCGTAGTCAAAAACCTGCGCACTCAAACAAAATTCCTCAAGTTCCGCTGTCTTTATCGCCAGATTTTTGGCCAGCGATTGGGACGCTTTTAAAAACGCATAGCTGTCCTCGTCCATCGAAGGGGCGCTCACCGCGGTGACCGTCTTTTTTATGAGTTTGAAGATTCCGGCTCCGGGAACCGGGATGTCTTCGTTCGCGTTTTCCTGCAATTTGTAAATTCCCTTCAAATCGGCTGAATACGAACTGTGGGTTTCGAGTTGCGTCAACAGCCTTACACTGCCTTTGCCCGCCGGCGACACGTCGAGCTTGAACCAGACGATCCCTCCCGTCAGTTTATACCGGATGGATGTCTTTTTTTCCTTTTCCTTCTCCTCTTCGTTTTCCTTTTCTTCCGTGGTCTTAGTGACTTCACGGGAATACCGGGTCAACACCGGCAGATAGAGGTACGCCGAATTCATGACCTTCTCAAAATCCTCCGCCGTGATTCCCAACTCCTTCGCCTTGATCGTGATGAATTTCCGGCGTTCCGCTTCGCTTACCCGCGCTTTGGCTCGAATCTCTTTCTGCGCGTCCAGGATCCGGACGATAGGCTCGGCCAAAGTCTCCGTGAGCAACTCCGCCGCTCGTTCCATCGTCAAATCGTCCTCCTCGCTGGCCTTTCGGATGAATCGTCCCACCAGCGCGCTTTCCTTTTTCAGGGAATTGTAATCGAAGCGGGCGCCCAATCCCTCCTCGCCCATAATCTGCCGCCTGATCGCCGAAAGAAGCAGATCGGCCTGTTTCGGTTTCAGGGAGCGTGCGCTCGGGCTGGCCAACCACACCATGTCGATACTTGAGACGGATTTGCGTTCGTACGCATCGGCCGTCTGTGGGTACCCAATCGTTCCTGGGCCAAACAGGACGGCGGCCAAAACGAGATTGATTACCGGTTTAAACAGAGGATCGAAAAACACGACGCGTCTCCTTTTTTTTGCAACCTGCATTATTCATAAACTTCAGTTAGGAAGGCCGGAAATTCAGGAGTCCCAATAAACCCGCAAACGGGTAACTCCGCCCCCCGATGAGCCGGAGGCCAATTTTTGAGGCCAAAAAAAACAAAATGCCCTGGGATGCAAGGGTAAGGAAAAATCCTCTCCGAATTCACGAATAATGCAGGGGAACGAATGTCTGATGGAGAAATCACCTATTTGCCGCACGCTCGCTTGATGGCATAATTCTGGTTCTTTCCCGTTAGGGACAAAATATCCATAGCAGAACAATTCAAAAAACACCTCCCAGTCCCGTAGGCACGGCATATTTATCCAATATGGGCCTTTCGTCACCATGTGGATGCCGCGGTTATTTCGTCCCTCACGGACTTGGGGAAGGGTGTCGGCTATTTCCCAATGCCACAAATATCTCGGGACATCTTCCATGAGAGATCGCGTTTTTTTGAAATTTATGAATAATGCAGGTGAGAAAGTGAGAAAGTGAGACCTCCCCCTTTCAAAGGGAGGGCCATAACTATGTATACGGCTTTTGTCCCGGCAAGTCAAGGGTTTTTCGTGGGTTGATGAGGGGAGGCTTGGCAGAAAACCTCCATGTTCACAGCGCGGCATAGCCGCAACCCAAATCCAAAAGCAATGGGACACGGATAGCACGGATTTACACGGATCAAACAAGGGTGCTGTAACTGGAAGACTGAACTAA
>MVCQ01000062.1 GCA_002059205.1 Candidatus Latescibacteria bacterium 4484_107 | reverse complement strand
CCCTGTGCGCAATAACAAGCATCTCAACTCTTCCGCCTGCTCTTCAATACCTCAAGAGCGGGGAGCTCCTCGCCGAGCAAGAACTTCAGCAGGGCGCCACCTGCTTGAGCCCGTTCGTTTCCACAACAGGGCCCGAGAAGAGATTCTCCAGAGGGCGCTCCACGAGCCTTCCGTCCACGAGGGAAAAGACCTCGTCGCTCAGCCGACAGGCCTGCGCCAGATCATGGGTAGTCAGCACCACCGTGGTTCCCAGTCGATCCTGAATTTCCCCGATGAGTCCTTCGATAACCGCCACATAGCGGCGATCCACATTGGTCGTGGGTTCGTCCAACAGCAGGACTTTGGGTTCGAGGCACATGGCCCGGGCAAAGGCCACACGCTGGGCCTCGCCTCCGGAAAGCCCCCGGACCTTTCGCTTCTCAAACCCCTCCAATCCCACCATGTTCAGCGCGCGTAAAGCCTTCTCGTGCGCCACACTCCGATGCTCGCCGCGCACCTTCAATCCATACGCCAGATTATGCAACACCGTCCCCGAAAACAGAAACGGCTGCTGGGCCACCATCGCAATCTGTCGCCGCGCCCGAAGCAACGTCGAGGAGGCCCGTCGTACATCCTCGCCCCGGAACAGAAGCTGTCCCTCGTCAGCCTCGTCGAGTAATCCCAACAGATTGAGCAGCGTCGTCTTTCCCGATCCATTGGGGCCGACCAGGGCATGGATCCGGCCCTCCCGAATAGACAAATGGGGAATCCCGAGCGTGAAGGATTCCCCAGCGCGTTTGACTATGTTATGCAACCGAAAATCTTCGTTGGACATCGTTTTTTCACAGTCCCCGCAGCACACAAGAAAGTGGGAAAGTGGGAAAGTGGGAACACCCGGGGAGCCTCACCGTCTCACCATCCCACTTTTTCATTTTTCCACCGTCAAGATTTTCACTCCCACAAAATAAGATTCGGCTCGTACCGATGGATAAGGTCCTCGCATTTGGGAAGCACCCGCACCGCGAAACCATAGCGTCCGCTCTGATCGCAGGGGATATTTCCCATAAAGGTAACGCTTCCGTCGTCCGCTGATTGCGTCCTTTCCATTTCCACGATGGCCGAGGCTTCGGTAAGATGCCCCTCCGAATCGAGCGGTCCATAGTAGAGTTCCACGGAAACGTCCCCGGGCTGGAGCGGACCCAGTTCTAAATCGGCGGAAATGGCAAGCTGCGCGCCCACTTTGAGGTCGCCTTCGGTCTCGACGTGAACGTTTTCGATGCGCAGTTCGCCCCAGTGCCGGCGGATTTTTTCGTGCCAGGCCGCGAGATGATTCGCGGCTGTGAATCCATCGGCTTTCAGTTTCTCATAGGAAAGTCCGGCAGGCAGATAGAAACGTTCGGTGTATTCGGCAACCATGCGATGGGCGTTGAACAAGGGGGCCAAGGTGCTCATCGAGGCTTTCATTTTGGCGATCCAGCCTCTCGGAAGCCCATTTCGGATTTGGTGAGGGTAGAAGAGCGGGATGACTTCTTTCTCAAGCAGATCATAGAGCGCGCAGCCTTCGATGGCATCCTGCGCTTCCGTATCGCTGTATTCCTCGCCGCTTCCAATGGCCCAGCCGACCTCCGGTGTGTATCCTTCGTCCCACCAGCCGTCCAGGATGCTGAGGTTGATCGCACCGTTGGCCGCAGCCTTCATGCCGGACGTGCCGCTGGCTTCGAGGGGACGCCGCGGTGTGTTCAGCCATACGTCCGCGCCCTGCACGAGGTAGCGTGCGACGTTAATATCATAGTCTTCCAAAAACACAATGCTGTGGCGGAATCGCTCGTCGCGTGAAAAATGGATGAGCTTGCGGATCAGTTCCTTTCCCGGACGATCCGCCGGATGAGCTTTTCCGGCGAACAACAATTGTACCGGACGGTCGGGATCGTTCAAAATCCGGGCCAGCCGGTCGGGGTCCTGCAGGAGCAACGTGGAGCGTTTGTACGTGGCGAATCGTCGCGCAAAGCCGATGGTGAGCGCTCTGGGATCGAGCACTTCGTCCGCAAAGGCCATTTCCGAGGACGGGGCGCCGTGTCGCTCCAATTGACGGCGCAGACGCCGGCGTGTAAAGGCCACCAAACGCTCCCGCCGTCGTTCGTGGGTGCGCCAAAGCTCGGCGTCGGGGATATTGTTGACGCGCTGCCAGACCTCATGGGCCATAGGCTCTTCCACGAAGCGGGGCCCTAAGTAGCGGTCGAAGAGGTCCGCCATATCGTGGCTGAGAAAAGAGCGGATGTGGGTTCCGTTGGTGATGGCGCTGATGGGGATTTCCTTCTCGGGCACTCCCGGCCAGATATTCTTCCACATCCGGCGGGAGACCGCGCCGTGAAGTTGGGAGACTCCATTACAATGGGCCGCGGATTTGAGAGCCAGAACTGTCATACAAAAGCTTTCGTGCGAATTTTGAGGGTTTTCGCGCCCTAATCCCAGGAACGCTTCGCACGACAGCCCGAAGTCCTTCGCGTATTCCGTCAAATAGTGGCAGATCAGGTCGGAGTCGAAGCGCTCGTTTCCTGCGGGCACCGGGGTATGCGTGGTGAATACGTTTGAAGTCCAGACCAGTTCGCGCGCGGCTTCGTAGGACAGTTTATGCACCTGCATAAAGTGACGCATGCGCTCCAAAGCCAGAAAAGCGGAATGTCCTTCGTTCATATGACAGACCGCGGGCTCGATCCCAAGGGCAGCCAATGCCCGGATCCCGCCTATGCCGAGCAGAATCTCCTGCCGGATGCGCATATCCCGGTCGCCCCCGTACAGTTGAGCGGTGATCACGCGGTCGAGCGCTGCGTTTTCCGGGATATTGGTATCCAGCAGATAGAGGGGCACGCGCCCGACCTGCACGCGCCAGATCTGAGCGGTCACATTGTGCCCGGCCATTTCCACGACGACCCGAAGGGGATCGCCCCCGGCGTCGCGTTCGAGGTGTACGGGCATGTTATACCAATCGTTTTCGGGATAGAATTCCTGCTGCCAACCGTCCCGGTTGAGATATTGCTGGAAGTAGCCCTGGCGATAGAGCAGGCCCACGGCGACCAAAGGGATTCCGAGATCGCTGGCGGATTTGAGGTGATCTCCGGAGAGAATGCCCAATCCGCCGGAGTAAATGGGCAGGCCTTCGTCCACGCCGTATTCGGCCGAGAAATAGGCCACCACGTTGTTTTTGGCCTTCCCATGCGTCTGATCGAACCAGGTGTTGGCCTCAAGGTAGCGGCGAAAGTCCGCGTACACCCGATCCATGGAAGCAAGGAAACTGTCGTCTTTGAGCACTGCGTCCAACCGTTCCTGGGAGATAAGCCCAAGCATGTACACCGGGTTTTGGTAGGATCGATTCCAGATTTCGATGTCGAGCCGGGAGAAGAGCCGCACCGCTTCCCAATTCCAGCTGAACCACATATTAAAAGCCATTTCCTGCAGAGGCTTGAGCCGTTCCGGAATTCGGGGGAGTACTTTGAAGCTTCGGATATGCATGGCCTTCTCTCCTTGTTACGAGTGAGGGGGATAAGGAGGTGGACAGAATTAAATTCATGAAATTCGTGTGTTTTCTATAAGGAATCCAGAAACCCATGAGAGGTCTGTGGTGCATTTCGAAGGGATTGTTTTTCTCCTGGTTTCCTAAATGGTGCCTGACCGGAAACTATTTAATCCCTTGATTCGTTTCATTTTTACATTCTTTACATATTGTAAATATGAAGGTTAAGTGGGCGTTCAGACACTAATTGTGAAATTTTATCCGAGAACTTAGGATGGGGTTCATGAAGAGGATGAATTCTATATCGGCAATTCCAACTATTTTCTTGAGCTTTGATAGCTGGCTCCGAAGTTCCAAAGAGGCGATTTTGAAGAGTTGGATATAAATACGAATACTCCATCTGGTTTGTCCACTCCCAGATATTGAACCGCCTCAACGGGAAGGGGGAACGAATGGGACTGTTAGAGAATGCTCTTCTTTTGAGTGCTTTTATCCGTGTTCATCCGTGTCCTATAACTTTTTTCCCTCTCCCCTCAAAAAACGGTCTATCGCCCGCGCCGCCCGCTTTGCCGCGCCCATCGCCTCGATCACCGTAGCCGCGCCGGTCACAATATCCCCGCCTGCGAACACGCCGTCTCGACTTGTTTTTCCTGTCTCCTCGTCCGCTACGATGTTCCCCCAGCGATTGGTCTCCAATCCCGGCGTGCTCGCGGGAACCAAGGGATTGGCTTGATTCCCGATGGCCACGATCACCGTATCCACCTCGATCACGAACTCCGAACCCTCGATGGGCACGGGCCGCCGCCGTCCCGAAGCATCCGGCTGGCCCAACTCCATCCGGAGACATTCCGCGCCGGTTACCCAGCCCTCTTCATTGCCGAGGTAGCGGATCGGATTGGTCAGCAGTTGGAACTCGATTCCCTCCTCCTCCGCGTGATGGATCTCCTCGTCGCGCGCCGGCATCTCGACTCGCGACCGCCGATAGACCAAATGCACCTCAGCGCCCAGCCGCCGGGCCGTGCGCGCGGAATCCATCGCCACGTTTCCACCGCCGATCACCACCGCCTTCCTGCTTCGCGCCACCGGCGTATCCATCTCCGGAAAGCGGTACGCCTTCATCAGATTGACGCGCGTGAGATACTCGTTGGCCGAATAGATCCCGTTCAAGTTCTCGCCCTCGATGTTCATAAAAACCGGCGCGCCCGCTCCGGTGGCGATGTATACCGCGTCGAACGTCTCCAGGAGTTCATCCACCGTGATCGTCTTGCCGACGACCTGGTTCGCCTCGATCTCCACGCCGAGACGCCGCACGAAATCCACCTCCGCCCGGACAATCGCCTTGGGCAGCCGAAACTCCGGAATGCCATACACCAACACGCCGCCCGGGGTGTGCAGGCCCTCGAAAATCGTCGCCCGATGTCCCATTTTCGCCAGGTCCGCCGCCAGCGTCAAGCCCGAAGGCCCGCCCCCGACCACGGCCACGCGCTTGCCCGTATCAACTGCGATCTCAGGAAGATTTACCTCCCCGTGCGTCCGCTCGTAATCCGCCGCAAAGCGCTCCAAACGTCCGATGGCCACCGGCTCGAACCGTTTTCCAAGGATACAGAATTTTTCGCACTGGGCCTCCTGCGGACACACCCGGCCGCAGACCGCCGGAAGATTGTTCGTCTCCTTCAACTTTTGGGCGCTCCCGACAAAATCGCCCTCCACGATCAACCGAATAAACGCCGGAATGTCAATTTCCACCGGGCAGCCCTGTCGGCACGCCGGCTTCTTGCATTGAAGACACCTCGAAGCCTCCCGCTGAGCCAGTTCCACCGTATATCCGAGAGGCACCTCGTCGAAATTTTTACACCGATCCTCAGGCGATTGCTCTGGCATCTTCTGCCTGGGGATTTCCCCGATTCGCTTGGTCAATGATTCCTCCCCGCTTGTCGGACATGGAAGTACACGGATCACACGGATTTTTTCATCCGTGTTCATCCGTGTTTATCCGTGTCCCATATTCGCTTTACGTCTCACGCATCACGCTCCGCTCGACAATGTCCCATTCTCTCCCGCGCCTCCTTCTCCTGCCCGAGATACATCTGCTGGCGCTTCATCAATCCCACAAAGTCCACCTTGTGCCCATCGAACTCCGGGCCATCCACACACGCAAATCTGGTCTCGCCATCCACGGTCACCCGGCACGCGCCGCACATCCCGGTACCGTCCATCATAATGGGATTCAGGCTGACCACGGTGTGGATTCCATACTCCATCGTCAGGTGGCTCACCGCCCGCATCATGACCACCGGCCCGATGGCGTAGGCGATGTCCACCTGCTCCCCTCCGTCCACGAGTTGCTTCAACACATCCGTCACAAACCCCTTTCGCCGATAGGAACCGTCGTCCGTGGTCACCAGCACCTCATCGCTGACCGCGCGGAGTTTGTCCTCCCAGAACAGCAGATTCTTGTTACGGGCTCCTATAATAGAAATCACCCGATTCCCGGCCGCCCGCTGCGCCCGCGCAACCGGATAGATCGGAGCGATGCCGACGCCGCCTCCGATGCACACCACCGTCCCATACTCCCCGATCTCACTGGCATGACCCAGAGGTCCCACACAATCCGAGATCGCCTCTCCCTCGTTCAGCAGGCCCAACTTCTTTGTGCTCACCCCCACCTCCTGAAAGATCAGCGTAATCGTCCCACGCTCCCTATCCCAGTCCGCCAGCGTCAGCGGAATGCGCTCTCCGGGATCATCCACGCGCAAAATCATAAATTGTCCCGCCTCCGCCTTCCGCGCGATCCGGGAAGCTTCCACCTCCAACAGGAGCACCTCCGGAGCAAGCCGTTGCTTTTTTACAATAGGATACACGAAGCCTCCTTTTCCTTCACAAGGTTTTCAAGTCCTCGAGATCAGATTGGATTCATTGAATGAGTAGCTCTCCACACAGGTTTTGACAATATGTCATTCTGAGCGAAGCGAAGAATCTCGTATCTGTGTCAGCAGAAGATTCTTCGCTTCGCTCAGAATGACAAGGAGGAACCTCTGGGAATAGGAAGATAGTGACTCGTTTTTACTCATACCATTCAACACTCAGGTCTTCCCACTTTGGGTTAACCGACTCGATCAGTGCTATTTTCTTGACTCGCAACCACCCCTTGATCTGCTTCTCACAGGAGATTGCATCACGAATATCTGGGAATGTCTCGTAAAAGACCAGCCTGGTAATGTTGTATTTGCTGGTGAACTTGGAGCCTATCTTGTGCTTGTGTTCATAGACTCGTCGTTCAAGGTTATTGGTAACGCCAGTGTAAAGAGTCCGCGATCTGTTGGTCATAATATAGACATAGTATTGTTTCATCGCAACCTGCTGCTCTTCCAAAAAAGCTTTGATGTTGTGTCATTCTGGGGGAGCACTTCGGCTTCGCTCGGTGTAAACTCCGCGACCGAAGAATCTCCGTTCCTGAAGTAAAGAGAGAGATTCTTCGCTACGCTCAGAATGACAAGTCGCTCTTATCCGGATCCATCAAACGTCCACCTCCCACTCCGTCCTCCCACCTTCTCGATCAGCCGGATGCCGGAGATGACCATTCCTTTATCGATGGCCTTGCACATATCGTAGATCGTCAGCGCGGCCACGGCCACTGCGGTCAGCGCCTCCATCTCGACGCCGGTTTTGCCCGTGCAATGCACCTCGGACTCGATGAGCACCGTCCTGCCTGGATCGTCCAACGAAAACGTGACCTCGATCCCCGTGAGACTCAACGGATGGCACAACGGAATCAGCGCGCCCGTGCTCTTGGCGGCCCCGATCCCTCCGATCTTCGCCACGGTCAGCACGTCTCCCTTCTTCGTCTGGCCCTGCTTGAGCGCCTCCCAGCTTTCGTCGCTGCTGAAGGCGATTTTCCCCCGCGCCTTGGCCCGCCGCTTCGTCTCCGCCTTCTCCGTTACGTCCACCATCCGCGCGCTTCCATCCCGATTTAGATGAGAAAGTCGCCCCCTCTTCGATTTCGGATTTCGGATTTCGGATTTCGGATTCCCAACCCCGCCCTCCGCAATACCAACTCCAAGATTCGCAATCGGATGT
>MVCQ01000061.1 GCA_002059205.1 Candidatus Latescibacteria bacterium 4484_107 | reverse complement strand
GCCCCAATTCTTTGAAATTGTGGCAATATCACCGGGATCGAGAAGCCCGTCATTGCACCGCAATCTTTGAAATCTTGGCAATCATTGAAATCGCAGGCGATGCTTCTATGGCAATGAATGGAGAATCGTCTTTTTTTTCGGAGAAACGCGCTACTTCTCACCAGATTTTGAAATTTACATGGACCAAACGCAGAGGACGGGACGGGCGATCTTGTAGGATCGTCTTTTTTGTGTCGGTTGCTCACTCACCAATCTTTGAAATCTTTGAAATTTTCGCCGGGAGGGTTCCCATGCCCCCAACCAAACGCCTTTTTCTCATAGACGGATCCGCGCTGGCGTATCGGTCCTATTTTGCGTTTATACGAAATCCGCTGATCAACTCCAAGGGAGAGAACACCAGTGCACCATTTGGGTTTGCGCGTGCTTTGTTGAAGCTTATCGAGGAGGAAAAGCCGGAGTACATCGCGGTCGTATTTGATACGGGGAAGCCCACCTTTCGTCACGAAAAATACGAGGCGTACAAGGCTACGCGTCAGAAGATGCCCGACGAAATGCGATCCTCTATCCCGCGCATCCACGAGCTGGTTCGGGCGATGAACATAGCGATGATGGAGTTGGAGGGGTTCGAGGCCGACGACGTAATCGGTACGTTGGCGCAGAAGGCCGCCCAAGCGGGAATGGAGACGGTCATCGTGAGCGGGGACAAGGACTTTATGCAGTTGGTCTCTCCGAAAGTCCGGCTCATCAATCCCAGGAAGGGCGAAGACGCGGTGGAGATTAATGAGGACGGCGTGCGGGCGCGGTTCGGCGTGGGGCCGGATCGGGTCACGGACGTGCTGGGACTGATGGGAGACACATCGGACAACGTGCCGGGCGTGCCGGGCGTGGGGGAAAAGACCGCCATTGCCCTGATCCGGGAATACGGCGACATAGAGGGCGTGCTCGCCCATGCAGCGGAAGTACGCAGGAAAAACGTCCGGGAGAACTTGATCCAGCACGCGGATCAGGCGCGGCTCTCCAAAGACCTCGTGATCATCCGCACGGACGCGCCAGTGGAATTGGATCCGGACGAATTGAAATTCACGGGATTCGATCCGGAGGCACTCAGCACGTTGTTCAAGGAATTGGAGTTCGGCCGGCTACTAAGCGAGATCACCCCCTCCGAAGCGGAGCGGAAAGCCGTGTATCACACGGTGACCAAGGAGACACTGGACGATCTGATCGTACGCATCCGGGCGCACCGAAGCTGCGCGGTGGACCTCGAGACCACTTCGGTGGATGCAATGCGGGCGGAAATCGTGGGCATCTCCATCGCGTTGGAACCCTACGAGGCGTTTTATATTCCGGTGGGACACCGGGCTTTTTCCCTGTTGAAGGAACCGGATGAACGCAATGTGCCTTTGTCGCTGACTCTAAAAAAGCTCAAGCCGATCATCGAGGACGCGCGGATCGAGAAGTACGGCCAGAACATCAAGTACGATACCACGATACTCTGCCGCGCTGGAATTCGCCCCGCAGGCTTCGTCTTCGACACGATGATCGCCTCCTACGTGGTGGATCCCTCTGGCCGGCGGCACAACCTGGACGCGCTGAGCCTGTCCTATCTGAACCACAAAATGATCCCCATCAGCGACCTGATCGGAAAGGGTAAAAAGCAGATCAGCTTTGCCGAGGTTCCCATCGAGCAGGCCGCGGAGTATTCCGGGGAGGATGCGGAGGTGGTGCTGCGCCTGAAGGAGAAGCTAGAGCCGGAGTTGGAAGGGCGCGGTCTGAAGGCGCTTTTTCACGAGTTGGAGATGCCGCTGATGGAGGTGCTCCGCGAGATGGAGATGAACGGAGTGGTCGTGGATGTGCCCTTTCTAACCCGGATGTCCTCCGAACTGGACGAAGAGTTGAAGGCCCTCGTGGCGCGGATTTACGAGGCCGCCGGAGAGGAGTTCAACGTCAATTCCACCAGGCAACTCGCCCATATCCTCTTTGACAAGCTGAAGCTGCCTCCGAAGAAAAAGACGAAGACCGGGTATTCCACGGACGTGGAAGTGTTGGAAGACCTGGCCCGGGAGCATGAACTGCCGAAGACGCTGCTGGACTATCGGCAGTTGATGAAGCTGAAATCCACGTACGCGGACGCCTTGCCCAAACTGGTGAACCCGGAAACCGGACGCATTCACACCTCGTTCAATCAGACCGTGACGGCCACGGGCAGGCTTTCTTCCTCCGATCCGAATTTTCAGAACATCCCCATCCGCACGGAGATCGGACGAAAAATCCGCCGGGCTTTCATAGCGGGTGATAAGGATTGGCTGCTCTTAGATGCGGATTATTCCCAGATCGAGTTGCGGATTATGGCGCATCTTTCGGAGGATGCGACGCTGATCGAGGCGTTCCAAAAAGACGAGGATATTCACACCAAGACCGCGGTGTTGGTGTTCGACATCCCCCCGGAATCGGTGGAGCCGGAGTTGAGAGCGCGGGCGAAGACCATCAATTTCGGCATCATCTATGGGATGGGTCCATACGGGCTGGCCAGGAGGTTAGACATCGGGATACCGGAGGCTCGGGAATTTATCGAGGCGTATTTCGCGCAGTATCCGGGGGTGAAGGCGTACACCGACCGGATGATAGCGGAAGCGCGGGAGCAAGGCTACGTGACCACGATGCTGGGTCGCAGGCGGTATCTCCCGGAAATCCTCAGCTCGAACCGGCAGATGCGGGAATTTGCCGAGCGCACGGCGGTGAACACGCCCGTGCAGGGCACTTCCGCGGATCTGATCAAAAGAGCGATGATCCATATCCACCGGCGGCTTGGGGCGGAGAAGCTCCGCGCCAAGATGATCCTTCAGGTGCACGACGAATTGGTCTTTGAAGTCCCGAAGGAGGAGTTGGATCACGTGAAAGCGCTCGTGGTAGCCGAGATGGAAGGCGCGCTGAAGCTCTCCGTTCCCGTCAAGGTGGATGTGGGCGTCGGGGCGAATTGGTTGGAAGCCCATTGAGATTGCGGATTGGGGAATAAATTCTCCCCTCAGAGACGCGGAGGACACAGAGAACTTCTCAAACCACGAAATACACAAAAAAACTACTTCACTCAGCGCGGTTTCTTTTCGAAGTTTTCGGGGTTTTCTCTGCGCTCTTTGCGTCTCTGCGGTGCAATTTTCCGTGGGGTTTTCAATCCGAAATCAAAGAAGGGGGTTGCTATGGCGGATGCAAGCAGGTCTGGGAAACGGCTGTGCAAATCCCGGAAGGACAAGATCGTGGATGGGGTGTGCGGGGGCATTGCGCACTATCTGAATATGGATCCCACCATCGTGCGATTGGCGTTTGTAGTGATTACCTTGCTGGGCGGCGGCGTTTTGATCGTGCTCTATGTGGCCGGGATGATCATTATGCCCCGGGCGGGCGACGAATCGGAGGAGCCGTCCCGGAGTTCGACAGGGAGAGGCTACCTCTTGGGCATCGTTCTCGTGGTCATCGGAGCGCTCATTCTTTTGGGAAATTTCGACGTGCTACCCTGGCAACTGTGGCGGTGGTCTATCCCGTGGGAGATTATGTGGGGCATTTTTCTGATCCTCATCGGAGCGATGCTGATGGTGTCGAGAAGAGGAGCGAGCGAAGCGGAGACCGGACAGGAGGAGATCGGGAAAGCGGAGGAGCGCGGCGCCCCCAAGCGCCTGTTCCGGACGAGGAAGGATCGGAGGATCGCGGGGGTATGCGGCGGCATTGCGGATTATTTCGGGATGGATGCCACCATTGTGCGCTTAGCCTGGGTCTTGGGCACGATTGCCTCTGTGGGAACCGGCGTGCTGGTATACTTCGTTATGGCAATCGTAGTGCCTGAACGGTCTGTCAGACAGCGGAACGTCGAGGCGGCGTCTGATAAGGAGGAAAACTAAAATGGCACTGAGAAGAAACAACCAGGCGTTTGTTTCGGGCCTGATCCTGATCGCGGGCGGAATCCTGCTGCTTCTGCACAATATGGATGTGCTGGATTTCGAGTTCTCCGAAATCTGGCCGGTTATCGTGGCTGTGATCGGCGCGTTCTTCCTGATCTCGGTGCGGGGGAAAGCCGACAAAGGCATGGTTTTTCCGGGAACGATGCTGCTCCTCGCCGGGCTTTTCTTTTTTTTCTGGCAGAATGGGACGATTCCGCGCGGCATGGGCAGCGCCTGGCCGGTCTGTGTGATGATCGTGGGGATCGCCTTTATCGCGCTTTATGCGTGCGAACGACAGGTGAAGGGCAGGGTGATCCCCGGAGTGATCCTTCTTTTCATCGGCGGCGTCTTTTTGGTGGACAACTATGTGCTGCTTCCGTGGGATCCATGGGATCTGATCTTCAAATCCTGGCCGCTGATCCTGGTCTTTATCGGCGTATCCATGATGCTGAAAGAATGGCGGAGAAGAGGGGAGCGCGAAACGGCGGAGGGGTTTCCCGATTCGCAACCGTGAGTGTCCGGTGATTGAACCTCCCGCAGGTTTAGCACCCGGAAGGTTGTCCTCCAGTTTTTTTCCAATCAGAGATCCCTGCGTCGCATCTTCAGGAGATTTGGCAACCTGCGGGAGGTTGTTCGGCTCCTATTCACTTCCCACACATCCCGTTCGATGTCGGGCTTTGTCGTATCTTCGGAGGGTGTCGAACTTTCTCGACATGATGGCGATTTTTTTCGACATGCCCCTATCTCCAGAGGAACATGGCTTTGGCCCTTTCTGAAGGAGTAGGGTCAAAGATACGAAATAGGATTGAGGATGTCAAGAAAAGAATACAGTTTAGGAACATTTTACAGGCACTACATTGAGTCCTCCAAAATACATCATATTTTTTTAGAAAGTTACGTAAAACGCCCTCAGACAGCACTTATTACATTACATCCTGTTTATTATAGAATAACGCCAATCCAAAAAAATTTTCAACTAATCTTGAGCCAAAAACTTGGGGTAGTACCGATCATCGAACGATTATGCGCTTTATTTTCCTTTGTGCCCTTTGCGGTGAAAAAGTGTTTTTTTTCGATCACGCCCATCCTTCGAGGACCTGTTTACTCAGGGCCACCGGGGATGCCGTTCCCTTCGAGAGGGGCCTCAGCCTCAGCCGGTAGCCATACTCGCTTGCCTGGAGCAGATATTTCGGCAGCACGCCCGGACCGCAACTTCCGTTTCCCAACCCGGATTGCGCGTAGTCCAGATTCAGCGTAATGTCGTCGCGCCGTTTGAGTTCGTACGTATGCCGGGCTTCGGTGAGATCCTGAGCGGTGAAACGGTGCGCGCTGACATTCAGCAGCGGCATGCCCACGATCAGCAAACCGGCTCCTTCGGAATCGGTCAGCGATGCCCAGCGCACGTCCGTTTTGTTACCGTTCTCCTGCGGCACGATGTAGGGCACAACCTGCTTGTCCACGGGGCCGCCATATATGCCGATCCTCGCGCCTAATTTTCGGTCGGCATAGGTTTCGTGGGGGCCGCGTCCATACCAGCGGAAGCGGTCGTAATCCCCCGGCACAACCATCCGTACGCCCACTCTCGGCAACGGCGGGAGCGATCCGGCGGGTACAACCCGGTGATCCAGCACCACGTCTCCGCTGCCAAAGATGGTGTAAATGGAGCGGCTTTCAAATCCCTCCGTCCGGTCTGGCGCGCACGCGAAGGATACCACCCGAACACGCACCGCCCGCGGACTCAGTTCCGTCGCCTCCATCGCGTTCACCCGTTCCCGCAACCGGTCCAGTCCCGCCTCGCGCCAGCGAATCGCCAGTTTCTGATCGCCCCACGTGTTGGCGTCGTTGTCCGTGGGCGCACGCCAGATATTGAGTGCGGGGCCTTCGGATACCAACTCCCGATCCTCATAGCGGAAAGAAACCATCCGGCCCGTGCTCCTGTCAAATGTCAGACCAACATCCAGACCGCGCACCGAAATCTCCGTCGCGGATTCCTTCATCTCAATCTTCGGCAACGTCTTGACGTGCACTGCCGGGGCCTCCGGACCCGCCAGCGGCAGCTTGAATTGCGCCCAGGCCACCTCGTGTCCGCGCTCAGCCCACAGCGAATCCCGCGCCAGGGCAAACCGCAGCGTCAGCCAAACCTCCGTGCCCGGCTCCAGGTCCGGCTCTTGAAACGGAATCGTCACCGGGGCGCTCCCGCCAGCGGCTGTATCCAGCCCCGGAAGATCGCCGGACTGAAGCGTTTCACCATCGGCGGTCAGCGTCCAGGACATATCCAGTCCGCTCAGATCGGAGAAGAGGTATCGGTTGAAAATTCTCACCTTCCCGATCGTCAGATCCACCGGGTCCACACGCACCGGCTCCAACATCTTCTTATACTCCCACAATCCGGGATGCGGCGTGCGATCCGGTCCGATCAGCCCGTTGATGCAAAAAGGCCCGTCGTTCGGTTCGTCCCCGAAATCGCCGCCGTAAGCAAACCACTCCTCGCCCTCGTCCGTCTTCTGCCGGATGCCCTGATCCACCCAATCCCAGATGAAGCCGCCCTGCAAGCGCTTGTATCGCTCGATCGCCTCCCAATACTCCTTCAGATTGCCCGTGCTGTTGCCCATCGAGTGCGCGTATTCGCACATCACAATCGGTCGGGTCTCCTCCGGTTCCCGCGCCATTTCCACGATGCGATCCACGCTTGGATACATCGGGCCCAGAATATCCACAATGGGCGCGCGCTCCGCCGACTGATAGTGCACCGGACGCGTGGGATCGTTGGCGTGGATCCAATCCGCGATCGCATCGTGATTCGGCCCGTACCCGGACTCATTCCCCAGAGACCAGACGATCACGCAGGGATGATTCTTATCCCGCGCCACCATCCGAACGGCCCGCTCCACAAAAGCCGTCTCCCACTTCGGATCTTTCGTCAGCCGGTCTCCGACTCCGTGCGTCTCGATATTCGCCTCATCGAAAAGGTAGATTCCGTACCGGTCGCACAAATCGTACCAGCGCGGATCGTCAGGATAGTGCGAAGTGCGCACTGCGTTGATATTGAATTGCTTCATCAACCGGATGTCTCCGATCATAGATTCCGTTGTAAGAGTATGTCCCGTATCGGGATCGTGCTCATGCCGGTTTACTCCTTTGATCACAATGGGCACGCCGTTGACGCAAAGTTGCCCGTCTTTCACCTCGACCGTTCGGAAACCCAGCTCAGTGCGTTCCACTTGCACAACGCGGCCGGTTTCATCTTTCAGAACGATGAGTAGCGTGTACAAATAAGGATGCTCGTCCGACCATTTTTCAGGATCGGGCACTTCCCGCTCCAACTCCAGCGTGCCCTCGCCCCCCGCTTCGACGGTCAGCTTTCCCGAAACCGGTTCGGCACAATGCGGCTTCCCGTCGGCGTCGAAGAGTTTTGCTTCCACGGCGCAATCCACCGCGTCCTGATCGCTGGTATTCCGCACGTTGACCCGGACCCTGAGCGCCGCGTCCCGGTATGCTGCGTCCAACTCCGTGCGCACCCAAAAATCGCGCACGTGCACCGCCGGCGCGGCCCGCAGAACCACGTCCCGGTATATTCCGCTCAGCCGCCAGAAATCCTGATCCTCGAGATAGCTCCCATCCGACCAGCGGATCACCCGAACGCTCAGCGTGTTTTC
>MVCQ01000060.1 GCA_002059205.1 Candidatus Latescibacteria bacterium 4484_107 | reverse complement strand
CAAAAAACAGAGATCAGAGACCAGAGGTCAAAGGTCAAAGGCCGGGAATCTCCTCCTGTCTCTCGGCTTTTGACTTCTGGCTTTCGACTTCTGACTTCCGACCTCCGACCTCTGACCTCTGATTTTCCTGTCTTTCTACGTTTCCATCGCATTTTTTGCCGCTCCCAATAACGCCGCATCCTCTCCCAATTCCACGGGAACCACCCGCACCTTTTCCCGAACTCCGGGCAGGCCCCGTTCGAGAATGGTCCGCTGCACCGGCTCGAAGATCAGATCGCCGGCATCCGCCATGCCGCCGCCTATGGCAATGACCTCCACGTTCAACATATTGATCGCACTGACCAGGCCGATCCCCAAAAGCGTTCCGGTACGGTCGAACATCTCGCGGGCGAAATCATCCCCATCCCGCGCGGCCTCGAAGATCGTCCGGGCCGTCATATCCGGCGACTCGGTCAACGCGGTTTCGGGACTTTCTATGGCCATCCGAACCTTGGTCCATCGCACGATGCCCGTGGCTGAGGCGTACAATTCGAGACAGCCGCGATTGCCGCACGGACATTGCGGCCCGTTGTGATCAATGGTGATGTGGCCGATCTCCGCGGCATTGCCGTTGAAGCCTTTGAGCAGCTTTCCTCCGCAGACCGCGCCGCCGCCGATGCCGGTGCCGAGGGTCACGCACAGGAAGTCAGCTGCGTTTTTCCCCGCACCCTTCCACTGTTCGCCTAACGCGGCCATGTTGGCGTCGTTGTCCAGGATCGTCCGAATCCCGAACTCGTCCTCAAATATCCGCTTGAGCGGCACATCGCGCCAGGCCGGAAGATTTTCCGGTGCGATGACGATCCCCTCGAACGGATCTATGGGCCCCGGCGAACCGATGCCGATGCCCGCCAACTCATGGATGGAGACCCCGCCTCGCTCCACAACCGCGCGCACGCTGTCTTTCATCTGTCGGATGGATCCCTCCAGCCCCGCTTCCTGCCTCGTGGGACGCTTGTCCCGCGCTGCCACTTCTCCGTCCTCACGGATCAATCCCGATACGATATTCGTTCCCCCGAGATCTACTCCGACATACCATTTGTTCATATAGGCACCCTCCGTAAGCAGCATTGATTCTGCGGATGTTCACCGCAGAGATAGGGGGACGCGGAGCGTATTTTGAGCTTCTCCGTGTCTTCATGTCTCCGTGGTGCGATCTGTGTTGAGCATTTCGAAATATAACGCAAATTTTTTCCGAAGTCAAGTCTTTTGGTGTCAAGCTTTCCCGGACGGTGAAGGAAAGAAAAAATGGATAAAACGAAAAAAACGCTTGACAATCGGTTTTTTGTGCATTATATTTGAACGAACGTTTGATTAAAGCGAACGTTTGATTTGAACCGAACCCCATCGAGAGGAGGACGAGATGAGAACCTGCTGCTTTATTTTTGTGCTTCTTTTCAGCGCATCCTTGCACGCACAAAGCTTGTTTGAAGATGCCGTGAGCGGGGATGCGGAGCAACCCGACGCGGCTCAAGCGGAACCCCACGAGTTGAACGGCTATGTGCGCGGCGTTTTCTACGGAGGAAAAGTCCCGGAAAGAGATGAGGCGGAGATGAAAAGCGGCTATGGCGAAGCCGCTATTAAGCTCCGGGTCCGCAAACAGGATTTCGGGGATGGATTTGCGGAACTCCGATTTCGCCGCGGCCATGAGTTCAATGAGGAGGTATCCGAAGTAACGCTGCGGGAGGCTTACGTCAATATGTACGTCGGGCGCTTCGATGTTCGGTTTGGACATCAGATTGTCGTATGGGGACGCGCCGACGGGTTCAATCCCACGGATACCATCACGCCGAAAAATATGCTGGTTCGCTCGCCCGACGAAGACGACCGGAGAGCCGGGAATTTTCTGATCCGCTCCTTCTGCAATCTCGATCCATTCAGATTGGAAGCGATCTGGATTCCGGTGTATGCTGCATCGGTGCTGCCCACAGGCATGATGTCCCTTCCGCCGGGCATGTCGCTGACAGCGCCTGAGTATCCCGATGCCAATCTGAAAAACAGCGCGTTCGCGGTGAAACTGAATCTCGAACGGGCGTCGTTCGATGGCTCTCTCTCCTATTTCAACGGATACAATCCCTCTCCGGGCATGGATGCCGACGCGTCAGGCATCCGGCTTAGAGCATACAAAATGCACGTTGCCGGAGCGGATTTTTCGACCACACTCGGTTCCTATGGATTCAGGGGGGAGTTTGCGTATAGAACGCCCCATGAGGACTACGAGAAACACAGCTATATCCCCAATCCCGATCTGCAAATCATCCTTGGCGCGGACAGGGCATTCGGCGATTTTTCCGTCATCCTGCAATACATCGGGAGAACCGTGCTGGACTTTGCGGAACTGTCAGAGCCTCAAACGCCGGAAGAAAGACTGAAATATGAGAGGACGCGCAAGAACCGGATGTTTTCGTCCCAGTCGGATGAGATAAGCCATGCGGTTTCGTTTCGCCCGGCGTGGAAGCTACTGTATGAGACGCTCGATCTTGAGGTGGCGGGATTGGTTAACTTCACCACGGAGGAGTTTCTCGTCAAGCCGAAGGTTTCCTATGACATCGCCGATGCGTTACGCCTTACCGCTGGGGGGGAATTTTATTCCGGCCCGGATGGGACGTTATACGATACAATGGATGAAACATTGAGTGCTTTCTTTGTGGAACTAAAAACATCTTTTTGAGGAGGACAATATGTCAGAGATGCAAAAAAAGGAGGCCAGGCAAAGGATACTCGATGCGGCCACCTCGCTGTTCTCCAAAAAAGGATATGCCGGAGTGGGGGTTCGGGAGATCGCAAAGACTGCGGATGTCAATATCTCGATGATCTCGTATTATTTTCAGGGGAAGGTAGGGATATTGAAAGAGATTATTGACGCATTCCACGATGCGTATCATCGGGTAATCATGGATGGGATTGATGAGCATAAGCCCCCTGAGGAGTGCATGAGAAGCGTGATCCGTAATCTGGTACACTTTATCAGGACGCATACCGAACTCGCCATGGCCGCCATTCATGCGCTTCCGCTCGATATTCCGGAGATTGCGGAACGCAAAGCGGAAAGGGTATCCGAAGCATTTGAAGGCATCAATGGGCTGGTCGCCCGGCTCGGTTTGGATCCACACGACGTCGTTCAAATGAGTATCGTCGGTCAGGCCCTGATTTCGATTATCGCGACTCATTTCCGGTTAAGGTCCATCCAGGAACACGTCTTCGATATTGAATTTGACGATGCCTTCTATGAACGTTATACGGAAACCATATCCGCTCTGTTCATAGATGGGATTACCGGTATGGCTGCCGAAAATCAAAACTGAAAGGAGCGCTTCATGAAAGCAACCGCTGACTTGATCATCAAATTTCGCTGGCCGATTATCATTGGCTTCATTGTCGTCACGGCCATTCTGGCGATGCAGATTCCGAAGGCTGAAATTGACGCGGACATGAAGAGCCAGTTGCCCGAGGATATGGTGTCCCGCATCAACACGGACAAGATTGACGAACTCTTCGGCGGCACCGAAATGCTGATGGTGCTGATCAGGACGGACGATGTGCTGCAACCGGAAACGCTGAAACGGGTCAAGAAGATATCCAAACAGATGAACCGTCTCAAGGGGGTAGATAAAGTGCTGTCGCTCTTTGATCTCAAAAACATCAAAGGAGAGGATGGAGCGATGACAGTCAATCCCGTGGTCCGACGGATTCCCAGAACCGAAGCGCAGAGAGCGGTTTTGAGATCGGAAATCAAGGGGAATGATATCGTGTATGGCAGCGTGGTTTCAAAAGATTTTACGATCACGGCCATCATCGCGGTGTTGAAAAGTGACGTCCTGGATGCCTATATCATCCCTGCCATCGAAAAACTGATCCAGGAAAATCCGGGCAAGGAGGAGATCCTCATCGGCGGAATCCCCTATATTCGCGGGAACGTCAGCCGGAACATCCAGACCGACATGCGCCGCCTGATGCCTATCGGCCTTTTGGGGATGCTGATTTTTCTTTTCGCGTGCTTCAAGCAGCTTCGGGGCGTTGTGCTGCCGTTTCTCGTGGTCATCATGTCCATCCTGTTTTCGCTGGGCATGATTCCCGTGCTGGGATGGAAGGTTCAGGTGATTACCATCATCCTGCCGGTCTTCCTCATCGCGGTGGCCAACGATTACGGCATTCACATGATCGCCAAATATCAGGAGGACAACGTTTCGGGAAACCGTTTTAAGAAAGGGGAACTGGCCAAGCGGATGTTCACCAGTCTCGGCAAGCCGGTGTTGATCACGGGCCTGACCACGATGGCCGGGATGCTCTGTTTGCTGGGACATGCTATAATACCCGCAAGACAATTGGGGATTCTGTCCGCTATCGGCATTCTGTTCGCACTAACGGCCAGCCTGTTTTTCATCCCCGCGATCATCTCGCTGCTTCCCAAGTCCAGGCCGGTGCTGTCGGGGGGGCACGATCCCCGGGAAAGCAAACATCTTCTCGAACGCCTGCTCTGGTTTTTCGGAAACCTCGTATCCACGCGGCCCAAAACGGTGATTGCGGCTGCACTCATTTTCTCGGCCTTGTCCGTGATCGGGATATTCTTCGTGGTGGTGGATACGGATCCAAAAAACTATTTTTCGCACGATCATCCGGTGGTGTACGCCACGGATGTGATTGATCAGAATTTGGGCGGCTCGCAGAACATCTCCGTTGTTTTTGAGGGCGACATCAAGGAACCGCGTATTATGCATAAAATAGACGCCCTGGAACAGAAGCTCCGAAATATGCCGGAAGTCGGAAATACCGTTTCCATCGCCCGGGTCATCCGGCAGATGAGCCGCGCACTGAACGACCCGAACGAGCCCGGATACGATCGGATTCCCGATACCCGAAACGCCATCGCTCAGTATTTTGAGCTATACGCCATGAGCGGAGACGCGGAGGATTTTGAGAAGATGGTGGACTTTCCCTGCGAGCACGCCGTGATCACAGCCCGCATAAATACGACGAGCACGGCAAAACTCAGCCACGTCGTGCACCGGATCGGCGCCATGGTGAAGGATGACCCGGACGTGCTGCTCGTCGGCGGCTTTGGCGTGGTGCTTTCCGATCTGGCCAAGCTGATGGTCCACGGACAGTTTCTTTCGCTTGGGCTGGCCACGGTCCTCGTTGCGCTGCTGCTTATGATCCTGTTTCGCTCCGTGACCGCGGGGCTTATTTCGGCGATTCCGCTCTTGCTTTCCATGGCGATTCTGTTTGGTCTGATGGGCCTGTTCGGCATTGAGCTGAACATAGTAACCGCGATGCTTTCCTCTATCATGATCGGGGTGGGCATTGACTATACGATTCATTTTCTCTGGCGGTATCGGGAGGAAAGGCAAAACGGTCTGGCAGCAGTGGATGCCGTAAAAAAGACCTTGACTACTACCGGACGAGGGATTATCTTTAATGCGTTTTCCGTCATTATCGGGTTTGTTGCGCTGCTGTTTTCCGGGTTTCTGCCGGTCCAGTTCTTCGGATTCCTCGTGGTGGTGTCCATATTCGCGTGTCTCGTTGGGGCGTTGGTGCTTGTTCCATCGCTCTGTATTGTGTTGAAGCCGAAGTTTCTGGAGCCGAAGGACGTTGGATAGGCCGCCTTGTGAGGATTGCGAATTGGATCGTGGCGCTGAAAAGGCGGGCGTGTTCTACTTCAAGAGTTGCGGGATTCGCTGTATTGGGCTGCATAATACGTTACGTTTGAGGATAGATTATGCGAGAAGTCAGAAAAGCGAAAGTAACAGAAGCACAAGCAATTATCGATCTTCATGACGATACAATCCGAAAAATCAACTCCAGGGACTATTCTCAAGCTCAGGTCGAGATGTGGATTGGTACAA
The DNA here is from genome assembly GCA_002059205.1 of Candidatus Latescibacteria bacterium 4484_107. Taxonomy (GTDB): domain Bacteria; phylum Latescibacterota; class 4484-107; order 4484-107; family 4484-107; genus 4484-107. The sequence continues at coordinate 1,725 of MVCQ01000060.1, read as the reverse complement.
GAAGCATTGAGATCACCCAATCAATGATTGAGAGTGGCGAGTATTGCGTATGTGTTGATCATACCGGAAAGCTCCTTGGTTGGGGCCACTTAAAAGAAAATGAGATTTTCGGCTTGTATGTTTCCGCCGATCATCAGAGCCAGGGGATCGGTTCCGCCATTCTTGAGTACATGGAAAAAGAGGCCAGGGAAGCTGGCATCGAGGAGCTCCATAGCCAATCCACGATTACAGCCTTAGGATTCTACAGGAAGCAGGGCTATGAAGAGTTGGATCATGTCAGGCTGGGCAAGGCCCGGCTATGTGCTCTAACTATCAGAAAAAGAATCGAATAACCAAATGGGGGGATCTCTATGGTAAATCAATTCAGAGAGTTTATTCAGGTTTTGAAAGCCCTCGATGAACAAAAGGTAGAGTACATCCTGATCGGAGGGGTTGCTGTGATGCTTCATGGCATGGAAAGATTAACCCGGGATATAGACCTTTTCGTTCGCATGGCTCCTGAGAATATTGAAAAGCTCCGAAAAGCGCTCCATTCGGTTTTTGAGGATGCTTCGATTGAAGAAATTACGTTGGATGAGTTACGGCATTATCCAGTTATTCGGTATGGAACCCCGGATGGTTTTTATATTGATATCATGACCCGTATAGGGGAAGCGTTTGCTTACGAAGATCTGGAATATGAAATGATAGCCTATCGAGGGACAAAAATAAAGATCGGGACGCCGGAAACATTGTATAAGCTCAAGAAGGATACCGTACGTCTCAAAGATAAAGCGGATGCGCTGTTTTTAAAGGAACTTATCAAAGAAAAAACAAAAGGGAACTCAGATGCCGGTCTCTAAATATAAAACGTTTGAAGAAGCAGAAAGATCCCTCTGGAATTTCCACCCTGATGAAGCCTACTTTGATCACGTGGCCCAACTCTGGGCCTTTGCCAATACCCTTTCTCCAATAGATTATCCGAAAGGGATATTCAAATACCGAAGCATAGAAGAAGCGAACAAGCATAGAGAAGAAGTAGAGCTTGCTCATGCAAAAAAAATGATTTCTGAAAGAAATTCAGGGGGGTTCCCTTCATCGTAAGAAAGCGTCAGAGATGAAGGAACAAGCCAAAAAACCCGCCGCCCGTTCCTGAAAGTGGGCGGACTCGCTTGTTCGATCCCGGATCGAAACCAACTCGAATGCTCGTGGGGTGCCCGTGTATAACCATAAAATTAGGGGAGAAATCAATGGCTAAAGAACACGTTTGTCCCGTATGGGTCGGGTATCTGCTCGCCAGTCCGGTGAGAAAATGGTTTCAAAATCCGAAAAAGCTCCTCGGCCCATACATCGAGGAAGGGATGACGGCGTTGGATATTGGCTGTGCGATGGGCTTCTTCAGTTTGCCCATGGCCCGGATGGTCGGCCCGAACGGGAAGGTGATCTGTGTGGATCTGCAGGAGGAGATGATCGCGGCCCTCGAAAAACGTGCCCGGAAAGCTGGGCTGTCCGAACGAATGGAGACCCGCCTATGTCAGTCGAATTCACTTGGTCTGAATGACCTCAAAGAGGCCATAGATTTTGCGCTGGCATCCGCTGTGGTGCACGAAGTTCCCGATGCGGCTGTCTTCTTTTCGGAGCTATCCGCGGCGATGAAGCCGGGTGGAAGACTGTTGGTGGCGGAACCAAGCGGACGGGTCGAAGAAGAGGATTTTGGGGTCACCATTTTTGTGGCTGAACAGCATG
>MVCQ01000001.1 GCA_002059205.1 Candidatus Latescibacteria bacterium 4484_107 | reverse complement strand
CTCGCATCGGCTGCGCGAATGCGGTTGCCACGAGGCCAATGACCAACAGAGCCGCTATCGCCACTCCAATTTTCGTACGCATGGGTTTCCCCCCCCCTTATTTTATCAGTAATATTTTTTTTGTTAATGAAATATTGTCAACTGATTTCAGACTGTAAAAATAAACTCCCGAACTCAACTGCTGGCCCGAATTATCTTTTCCATTCCAAACTACATTTCCCGAAAGAGTGTGTCTTTTAAAAAAAGCCCAAACCTCACGCGCCATTTCAATATCATAGTTTTGATTACCCACTATTTTTAAGGACCAATCAGCATAATGTTCGATAATGCTCGCCGGGGCGTGTCCACCGCCATCGATACGATAGAGATAAACTTCCGTCCCCTCTACGCCATTGCCATATTTTTCCAGAGTGACAGTCGAATTATCATCAGTTGTAATATCCGGGAAATTATAATATTCCGGTATTGAATCGCACTGATTATGACGAACCCAGAAATTAACTGATTCATAAGCAGAAAGAGCCGTGCCCCGGTCTTCAGGAGAATATTGTCCACCATGCCAGGGGCAAATTGGATCATCAGTGCCATTCATTATTAAAACAGAAATAGGATTGACAGGACCGGAACATTCATTTTGAGCGGGAAAACCGGCTATAACCACTCCAACCGCTGCGATTCGATGAGAGAGTTCCATAGCCAGGCGGTAACTCATATGGCCGCCGTTCGATGCCCCGGTTGCATATATTCTTGTGGAATCAAGTAAATATTTATTCATTAACTCATTAATCATTTCATTCAGGAAACCAGCGTCATCATTCATCCCGCAGGATGAGCAATCACTGCGGCAATCATTCCAACCGTCATTATATCCTTGGGGAATTGCGACGTAAAAATTTTCTTCTTCAGCAATATCGAGCCATATTTTAAAAGGAGCTTTTTTACCATCCAATCCAAGAAATGAATCTATATTTCCTCTTAAGCCATGAAGGATAATAACTAAAGGTTGGGGCGAAGTCCCCGGATCACTTGGTTCATAGTAATAATACAGGCGCTGATGTCCATCCCAATCGATCTGCCCATCTTTATGTAATGTTCCTGATTTCATATTTGAAGTGACCGAAGCAGTTGCATAAGTAACGTCGCAGTTATTGGTTTTTTTATCCGTCCCGGCACAGAGTTGTCCGTCTAAGACCGCCATGCTGGTGACCATACCGTTTTTAGTATTCTCGAACCCGCTCTCATTGAACAGTCCCCAACCGAGAAGCTGAGCGCTCCAATCCTCCTGGGCATTGCCTGCCACGGCTATGAGCATCAATCCAAAAAGGATGATAGAAGTTTTCTTACACATCGTTCCCTCCCAATAAAATGATCAAGGCTGTTTTGTGAGTGAAGTCCCATCCGTGCCTCAACTCATTCACGGATGGGACTCCGCTTTTCAACTTCCGCTAAACTGCGGGCCGCAGTTCGTCCCTATTCTCAACGAGGTCCCATATCCCACTGGGGGCCTGGACCTTGCCCATGGCGAGGATGGCGCTTCGCGTGCCGTCCGTCCAGTCCGAATCCACGGGCCTTCCAGGATGCCCGCTGCTCCGGCGTCAACAACTCCCGCACCTTCAACAAATGGGACACCCGCTGCTTCTGAAGCTGCGTCTTCAAGGCTCCCATCTCCTCGACTCATTCGGTTTTTCGGCCATCATTAGCGTGCGGAGATCCAGTTCCTTTTTCTGCAAATCGGCCCGAAGATCAATCGTGCCTTTCTGATGATCTATTCGCATGGCGGTGATCTTTTCCATTTGCTCCGTGGTCAACGGAGGGGTGATGCCCATCCACCCTTTTCCCGCTTCCGGTCCGACGGCGTGGGGCAGTTTTCCCCTGCCTCGCATCGGCTGCGCGAATGCGGTTGCCACGAGGCCAATGACCAACAGAGCCGCTATCGCCACTCCAATTTTCGTACGCATGGTGTAATCCTCCTCTGTAATGATTTGAATGCAAGCCTGATGTTGAGATGAGACTGCTCTGAACCTCCCGCAGGTTCCCAAAACCTGCGGGAGGTTTTCTGTCCCCGATGTGATGCCGCGCTGGAAGGAAGCCTATTTCATCTGGCTTTTGATCTGTCCCCAGCTTGCGGATTGCACGGCCGTTGTGGCCGCAATTCTGGCCGATGGTGTAACGTCCGGTACAGTCTCCTCAGCCACTGCTTCGGACAACTCGACGCCGTATCCCTCAAGCATCGCGCCCACGGCTTCCCGAATCTCTTCGCGTTCGGCTCCGGCTTCTTTCATCTCCGTCACCTTCGCTCGAATTTCAGCGCGTTGATCTTCAGTCAGATCGGCGCACAGCAGTCGTAATCCAGGTCGCCTGTGTCTCGGATGCTGTCCCAAGTCCTCCGGTAGTTCGACGCCGTATCCCTGAAGCATCGCGCCCACGGCTTCCCGGATTTCTTCGCGAGCGGCTCCGGCTTTTTTCATCTCCGTCACCTTCGCTCGAATTTCAGCGCGCTGATCCTCGGTCAGATTAGCGAATGGGCCATCAGCGCGCCTTGGACGCTGTCCCCGGTCCTCCGGCACCTCAATGCCGAACTCCCTGAGCTTTTCGCCCACGGCTGCACGAATTGCCTCACGCGTGGCTCCGGCTTCCCGCATCTCCGTCACCATCTCATGGAGCATAGTCTGTTGCTCCTCGGTCAGGCTGTCGCGGAGATTCACGCGGTCTCCCTGACGCAGGCCGTCGCTTCGGGAACCCCGGCCTCCGGCATAAGTCAGAGCGGTTCCGACCATCGCTATGGTTAGCGCCAACATCAGTACGAGGGTTAGTTGCTTTCTCATTTTGTTCACCTCCTCTCCTTTTCGGGGTATCCGGGTCGGAGATGACGGCGCGCAATGCGCCGTCACCCCTCCTTCGAGGTGTCGCCTGGAGGAGGCGAATCCCCTCGTCCGAAGCCCTTTTGTTAAAAACTATTCCGTTCGATTCAGCACTTTTCGAGCTATTCTCCCATCCTCTTCCTGCCCGGACCAAAGCGACCCGGTTTCGGCCCGTGTCCAAATTCCGGTCCCATTCCGTCCCATCCGGGTCTTCGCGCCATCATCCGGAGCAATTTCTCCTGTTGTTCGGGGGTCAACTCCCGCTTCATCTGAAGGAGATTAAAAAAAACGGTTCGCTTCCTGTGTGCGTCTAATTTCCGCATCTGAGTGGGATTCAACGACAACGCGCGGTGCATCAGACCCCGCATCGGTCCGCCGGGAGGGGGCAAGGGGCGCGCTATGCGGCGCACCTTCCACCAATGGAATCCGATGGTCCCGATGGCGGCAGCGTTCACCATCACGGAGAAGACCAGGGCCAAAATCAACCACTTATTTCTCATGACGTTCTCCTCCTCGTATTATGCCTTTGTAGGGACGAATCTTGATTTCGCCCAAGCCAAAGAAAGCCCGAGAACGGGCGATCACGAGGATCGCCCCTACAAGCCTTCCTGGTCGGAGATCAGTTCCATGTAGACCGATCCGATGGATCCAGCAGGGAAATCATCCAGCGCATCCAAATACAGGGATGCCGTCACCTGCTCCCAGACCTCCGGTTCGTCCGTCCGCTGCACGTCGTAGAGCGCACCGCCGATCCAGAGTCCGAAGACCGACGCGGCGACCACCGTGGCGGGCACGAGCAGCCGATCCAGGAACCTCCGAACCTTATCCAGCGAGAACCGCCGCTGCTCCACCTGCGCAATCCGGGCGTTCAGCTTGATCCAGAAGTGAGGGGAAGGATGCACCTCCTGCATCTCACCCAATTGCTCCCACGCGGCGGACAGGGATTCAGCTTCCTGTTGGCAGTGCGGACATCCGGATACATGTTCGGAAATCCGTGAAGCCTGTTTCTTCGAAAGCTCCCCATCGAGAAATGCGGAAAGCCTTCGCTGAACCTGTTCACATTTCATCGAAATTCGCCCCCCTTCTACAGAGTGAAACACCCATCTTCCGAAAAACTTGCGGTCTTTTTTCAAAGATAACCCTCACCACGGATAACCACGGAATAACACAGAAAAAATGAGAACTTCGGTTGTGCAACATCTATTGAAGTACTTGAAGTAATCCAAATTTTTCCGTGTTGTTCCGTGAACTTCCGTGGTGAACGGTTATCAAAACTCCTCAAAATAGTCGCTGAGCTTTTTTCTCAGCGTTTGCTTGGCCCGATGCAATTTGGACTCCACCGCGGATACGGAGGTTTCCATCACTTCGGCGATCTGCTTGTAGGACAATCCCTCGTATCGGCTGAGGATCACAGCGGTTTTCTGGGCCGCGGGAAGCGTATCCAGCGCGCGACGGATCATCGCCTCGCGCTCCGCCTGCTCCGACGAACGATCGGGCTGATCCGCCGGGTCTCCGGGAAACTCCTGACCAGGGCCTTCGTCTCCATCCTCCTGCAATTGATCCAGGGAGAACCAACGCAGGCGCTTCCGCTTCCGCAGCCGGTTCAGCGCCAGGCGGGTGGCGATGGTGTACAGATAGGTGAACAATCCCGCTTTGGGCTGATACGACTTCGCTGAAAGATAGAGCCTCAGGAAAGTTTCCTGAGCCACCTCCTCCGCGTCTTCCCGGTTTCCCAACATGCGATAAGCCACGTTGATCACCCGGTGCTGATGTGTTTCCACAATGGATTTGAACGCGCGTTTATCCCCGGATTTCACGCGCATCATAAGGCCTGTGTCGGTCATAGGGTACTCGAATTTTCAGATTGGATAACGATGTTTGCAGCTATTACACTGTTAAACACCGAAACGCGGAGAAACTTGCGGTCTCATTCAGCGAAAATTACAGACGGATTGGCGTTTCGTCTTCCAAGAGTTTGCCTGAAACCCTTATCCGCATGAGGAATTTACCCTTTAGAGTTTCATTGGGGCACATCCTAAAGCTGGATTCCGGAATAAAAGCGTTTCGTCAAGCACTCAAATGGCAGGTTTTCGGATAGACTCTTAACAGAAGTTTCGTAAAAAGTATTTATCAATTCCCGATCGTAAGCATCCATGCGAACCCACCATAAAAGAAAATATATGCACCGGGAAGCGCTATGTCAAGTCTTTTGAGTATCCTTTTCAGCCATCCGCCGATCATGAGAAATACACGTTGCGGCATCGGGAACCTCTGTTTCTACCTGTAAAGTTTTGTCTCGATATGCCGATTAAGAGAAGGAGGTTGCGTCCCACCAAAAGAAGCAGGAAGCGGGTTTTCGACCCGGTTGCAGCGGAGTACGAAAGAGCCGGTCGCCGGGCTTCGTTCCTTCGTCTCACGGTTTATGCATCTTCCTTGGAACAAGCGGTTTCCTTTTTTCAACCAAAACACACGCCACCCCTATGATGAACCGAACCCCCTCCATATCCAGACCCCGACAGCCGCGAAAATTCGGGTACGAAGCGGCGCCTCTGCGCGATGTCTCTCCCATGCTGGCTCAAAGCACGATAGCTCCCTTTCGTGTACAGGTGCTGTCGGGATGGAATGGAAGTCTGGGGCTTATAGAAATCGCCCCTCAGGACGGAGGCATCGCGTTTCGGCTCAACATAGCGCCCGACTTTTTGCACATGGGCATCGAGGGGAAGATTGATTATCGAAACAAGTTCGCTGTGATGAATATCGGCATAGAACCTTCCGACGGCTATCACCGCTTCAAAGACCCCCCTCTCCGCCTCCACTTCGACATCGCGTACAAAGAAGTCCTCCTGTCCCGCAGGGTAAGGTATATCCAAACCTCCCAAACGCCTTTTTTTCATCAGGTTCAGAAGCTCTTCGAGCCCCTTGCCTGGATTTTCCGAACAGACCCATCGAATGAGGCCAGCATTCAGAAGGTGCTGACCTCCGAAGGCACGCGTTTTGTACAACGTATTTTCGATCTGGTGCTTGTGCTCTCCATGGATCGTCTGGATGGAAAACATCGACCGGTCATCGTGTCCAGGCTAAGAAAAAGAAGAAACGGGAAAATCCTCATCCGAACGACCCATTTGAAGGTTCTCAAGGCCTTCGTATATTCGGAATGGGAGGTGGCCTCCGCACAAGCTGTTTGAATCGGACGGGACAAAAAAAGGCTTCTCTTTTTTTACGAAGAGAAGCCTTTTTCATAGAGACAGGCGGCGTTTACGTCGCGATTATCTTTCGAGTTACCCTCGTATTGATGATCTCTTTTTCTCCTATCGGGCGCGTTCCATAAAGTCCAACGTCTCCTGCATCGAACGCAGGCCCGCCGTGCAACCGATCGCCCCGATGCAGAAGGCCGCCGTGGCGCTTCCGAAGCGGGCGCAACGCTCCGCATCCCAGCCTTCCAAAATGCCCCTGAGAAATCCGGCCACAAAAGAATCACCAGCCCCGGAGGTGTCCACCACCTTCACCGAATAGGGCGAAATCCATCTTTCTACCTCGTCCGTCTTCAGATAAAATCCCTCCGCGCCCAACTTGATGCCCACCATTCCGGGACAAAGTTCCTTCAGCCTCCTCGCGATAACCTGAGGATCAGATTCGCCTGTGATCTTCTCCGCCTCCTCGAAGCTCGGCAGAAAATAATCCAAATACGGCAGGCACAGATCGGCGATTTCACTCCAATCTTTCACCTGGTCGTTGAACGCCGTATCCATCGAGGTGATCACCCCGCGTTTTTGCGCCTGCTTCAAAAGCTCGGCGGTCTGTTCCCCGTCGAAGGTGGGCATCAGATAGGTGCCGGCCACGTGCAGAATCCGCGCATCGTCCAGCACCGAGAGATCAATGTCGTTTAGAGAGAACGCCGCACTGGCGCCCATACAATGCAGAAAACGCCGTTTGCCCGCCGAGGTGATCATCACGAACGTAAACGACGTGCTCACGGAAGAGTCCCGGACCACGCCGTCGGCATCTACGTTTTTTTTCCGCAAGGTCTTCACAATAAAATCCCCGAACCCGTCCGCGCCTACTTTTCCCACCACCTTCACCTTCGCGCCCAATTTGCTCAGCGCGATCCCCGTATTCGCCGCGCACCCGCCGATGTGCAGTTCCATCCGCTCGAACAGCGCCAGACGATCCTCCTCCGGAATCCGGTCAATCGGCTTCCCCAGTGCATCCGCAACGAGGATACCCACAGAGACTACGTCGGTCATCGGACTGCCCCCCGCAAAAACCTCAATGAAAAATGCGAAATGCTAAATGCTAAATGCAAAGTGGTCTGCATCTTACTTGGTGCGCTCATTCCCGATTCCAAATTGCCATTATGATTCCAACCTGAATATCCGTTTTGCATTCTCTCCGAGAATCTTCCGCTTGTCCGCATCGCTGATTCGCGCGTAAAGCACCTTCCCGATCTGCTGCGGCGCGGAGATGAAGGGCATGTCGGAGCCGAAGAGGATTTTCTCCGCGCCCACTTCCTCCACGAACCGCTCGATCCAGCCATATCCCACGTGCGAGGTCGCTTGATCGAGATAGATATTGGGACGTTTTTTCCCCAATTTCACGTAGGTGTCAAAATCGCTCACGCCCGAATGCGCAAGGATAAACGGGATATTCGGATATTCCTCCGCCAGGGAATCAAACACCTCCGCCTCTTTGCCCCACGTGTGCGCCAGAATGGGGAAGCCCTGCTCGTTCGCGAACGCATAAGCCGGGCGGTACCGCTCCCCGTCGTACGGAACTCCATTACAACTGTGCAACTTGATCTGCCGCATCCCGAGAGACACGCAGCGCTCCAATTCGGCCAACACGCCGTCCTCGTATCTCGGATTGAGGAAGGCGTATCCCAGTACGCGCCCCGGATATCGCTGCATCGCCTCCGCGATCAGATCGTTGCCCAAGCGAAAATCCGGCCCGATGGCCACGTGCGGCGAAGCGATGATCGTATCGATCCCGACCCGATCCATCACCCGCAGCATCGACCCGATGTCGTTGTCCGGGATATGGAAACCGAAATAGGGACCCATGTGGCAATGCCCGTCGATGACCAGCGCGTCCGTTAACGTTTCTCCGGCCTCGGCCCGTTTCAAAAAAACGCTCTCTCTGAAATCGCTCATTGGATCACATCCTCCAACAGCCGCCGCAAGGTTTCCCCCGCAATCCGGCGTTTTTCCTCCGAGGAAATCTGCGCGTAACGCACCGCGGTCAGCGCCGTGCCCGGGGTAAAAAACGGCATCCGCGTCCCGAACAACAGCCGTCCCGCGCCGAAGCGGCGACAGATCGCCTCGATCCCGAGGTGCACTCCATACCACGATATTTCCACGTACAACTGGTCGCATGCCTCGAACAGCGGATAAAAATTTCGATCCTCCCGATAGCCCACGCCGGTCAGAATCACCGGAAGGTTTGGGTGCGCCTTACACAGTTTCCACACCTCGGGCCACTCGACCTGATCTTTGTCTATCAGCACCGGAATCCGACGCGCCTCCAACGCCTTCCACAGGGGGCCGCAGCACCATTCGTCCAACGAGAAGGCATGCAGTTTCGGAAATACGCGGACGGCTCCGACGCCCGCCCGGATCATCGCCTGTACGAACGCCTCCGGCTTTTCCATCTCTCCCGTGTGCGGAGGCAGCGCCACCCAGCATCCGTAAAGCGACTCCCGGCCCTCGATTTCCTCCAACAAGCGCTCGTTTCCAACCGAGGGGGCATATTCCTTCGCGAGCGCATGGAACACCAACGTCCGGGCGATCCCGAAATACGCCATATCCGTTAGCAACTGATCCACCCGCCAGATTTCCCCCGGCTCGTGCTCGGTGCGCCGGCCGATCATGCAATGGCAGTCGAAAAAAGAAAGTTCAGCCATTTTCCCTCCCTAATGCCTCCCGTCCCCATTGCCTAAATTGCCAAGATTTCAAAAAGTTAAAAAATTCCCCACGCGCCCCAGGCAATCTTTGAAATCTTTCCCATCTCACTTGCGCATGCATCCAAGCCCCTAATTCCCTTCCGCGGGCTTCTCCAACCCCCGGATTTCGTCCCGAATAGCCGCCGCCGTTTCGTAATCCTCCTCTTCCACAGCCTTCTTCAGGCGTACTCTGAGAACGCCGATTTTTTTCCCAAACTCCGCGGCCTTCGAGAGCGCGGGGGAGACGTCGGGATGTCCGATCTGTTCCTGGATCATTTTGCCCCCTTCACCAACCTCCTTCACCCGGATTCCCGCCTGATCCAATACCTCCTCAGCTACGTAAATGGGAACCTCCACCCGGAGCGCCAAAGCGATGGCATCGCTCGGACGGGAATCAATCTCTACGACGGCTCCGTTCATCTCCAACGTAATCTGAGCAAAAAAAGTATCTTGTGCCAGTTTGTTTACAAACACCTTAGACACCTTCGCGCCCAATCCGTCCAGGACCGATTTGAGGAGGTCGTGCGTCATCGGCCTCGGCGGCTGTTGGTGCTCCAGCTTCATGGAGATCTGGGTGGCCTCGAAAATCCCGATCCCGATGAGCAAGGCCAACTCCTCCTCCTCGTTCTTCAGCAGAACAAACGGAGTGTGGTTCGTCGGTTCGATTCCCACGGCTACGACCTTCATCTGAACCATGACACATTCCCTCCTTTCCCCACCCCTTCATTCCCTAACTTCCAGAAATTTCAGAAAGTTCTACACTCCCCAGGCGTTTTTTGAAATGCTCCTCAGCCTTATGCCTTATGCATACGTCGCCCGAAACCGTTCGCTCCACTCCGAAAACACATCGTGCAGTATCGCCTCCCGCATCTCGTGCATCATTTCCATAAAGAAATAGATATTGTGGAGCGTGGCCAGTCGAAGCGCCAGAATCTCCCCCGCCTGAAAAAGGTGACGCAGGTACGCTCGGGTATAGTGCTGACAAACCGGACAAGGGCATTCGGGATCGATGGGCGAGAAATCCCTGGCGTACGGAGCATTCTTGACTACGAGCTTGCCGCTTCGGGTGAACACGGTTCCGTTCCTCCCGTAGCGCGTGGGAACCACACAGTCGAACATGTCCATCCCCCGGGCCACGCCTTCCACCAGATCCTCAGGATGCCCTATGCCCATCAGATAGTGCGGCTTCTCCGTTGGAAGATACGGCAACACCTCCTCCAGCATATCCAGCATCACGGGCTTAGGCTCGCCCACCGAAAGTCCGCCGATGGCGTAGCCGGGGAAATCCATGGCCGAAAGCGCCTTCGCGCTCTGCCCCCTCAGGTCGGGAAAGACACTCCCCTGCACGATGCCGAATAAGGCTTGCTCCGGACGCTCCTCCTGACCCGACAGCGTCTCAAGATGCTTCTGACAACGTTCCGCCCAGCGTAAGGTGCGCTCGTGGGATTGTTTGGCGTATTCGTGAGTGCACGGATACGGGGCACACTCGTCGAAAGCCATGATGATATCCGCCCCCAGGGTATGCTCGATCTCCATCACCTTTTCCGGGGTGAAGAGATGATGCGCCCCATCAATGTGCGACTGAAACGCGACCCCCTCCTCCGTGATCCGATTCAGATCCGCGAGGCTGAATACCTGATAGCCCCCGCTGTCGGTCAGAAGCGCGTGATCCCAACCGATAAATCGATGCAGCCCCCCGGCTTCCCGAATCGTTTCCATCCCCGGTCTCAGATAGAGATGATACGCATTCCCCAAAATAATCCCGGCTCCGGAAACCGCCAACTCCTGCTGGGAGAGCGCCTTCACCGTTCCCTGCGTCCCGACTGGCATAAACACCGGCGTAGGAATCTCTCCGTGCGGCGTACTCAGCACCCCGGCCCGGGCCGACGTGTGCCGATCCTTTTTGATCACCCGGAATCGAAAATGGATCTCAGCGATCACTTCCCCCCTTCATTGCCTTTTACTCAACCAATTCCGAGGCCCAAACAAACTGAAACCCTTGCTTCTGCAGCTTCGGAAGCTCGTCTTTCAGAACCTCCAACGTATTGAGACGAGGGTGTCCGATGCCGAGAGCGCTTCCATTTTGCGCCGCGAGATTGGCCAATTTTGTCAGCGCCATCCGGATCGCCTGGGCATCATCCACATGGTCGAGGAAGACCGCCCGTCGGGCGCAACGCAACTTCATCGCTTTCGCTACCTGAAACGCCACCGATCTGCTGGAGGTATAGCTATCCACAAAGAAAAGTTTCTTCCGTTTCACCTCCCCGAGCACCGCTCGCATCACCTCTTCGTCTTCGGTGGCTCGGGATCCCATGTGATTGTTCAGTCCCACTGCGTGGGGCACGGTACCGATCGCGGTTCTCGTGCGTTTTCGTATCTCCTCGATGGATTGCCACACGTAGATCGCATCCTCCCCCGGATCCTCCTTCGGATAATTGTGCGGCTCCATCGGAAGATGAATCAACACCTGATGGCCGCTCCGATGGATGGTTTCGGCGACCTTCCCGGAGTACTTCCTGTTCGGAAAGACGGACAGGGTCAAACGCTGAGGAATGCGGCAAAACGCCTCGATCCGCTTCGACTTCTGGGGTCCGAAATCGTCCAGTATGATGCCGATTCGGCCCGCCCTCCGGACGATCTCCGCGTCCCGGACCAAAGTAACCACATCGGTGGGCACTCCTTTTACGCCCAGCGTCATCACCACGGCAGCCTGCTTCGGAGTCTCCACCGCCGAGATCACCTGCCCCTTGAGCCGGTGCGCCAAACGGGTGATCTCCAAGTTGCACACCAACGGAGACAGATCGCGGGGCACACGCACCCGAATCCGGTGGAATGCCTCCTCCCCTCTCGGTGAGCGCTCCCGGATCAACTCCTTCCAGATGCCTAACGCCTTCAGACACGGCCCCAGGCCCGCCCGAAAACGATCCGAAAAAGCAGTACAACCAATCTCCCATTGGGGCGCTTCCTCAACAGGCTTCTCCGGCCGTTTGTCGCTGAGAAGAAAGAAGGTGCCGGCCCCGAGGAGAAAACCGACCAGTGCCGCTCCTGAAACAATGGGGAAAAGGCTCTTTTCTCTTTTTCTCCCTTTCTTTCTTGCCTTTTTCTCAGGCTTTGGTTTCTTCTTTTTTCTCATCTTCGTGGTAGGTATAGTAGTAGTAGTTGTTGTAGTAATAACGATAGTACCCGAGCCTCCGAACGACCTCTACGTCGTTCAGAATGGCCCCGATGGTGGGAGCGCCTACTTTCTCCAGAATCTCCAAAGCATGATGCACCGCGTCTTTGTGAGTAGAAGCATACTTGGTAACCAGAAGGACCCCATCCATCTTAGAAGCCAACAGCGCGGCATCGGTGACGGGGACCAGAGGCGGAGAATCGAAAAGCACGATGTCGTGTTCCGAGATCAACTTCCGGATCAGATCGCTCATCCTGTTGGAACCCAGCATTTCCGCGGTATTGGGAGAGCCTCTGCCCGCCGGGATCAAGCTCAAATGGTCCACCTCGGTGGGCAAGATCACATCCTCCAAGCTTGCAGTGCCCACGAGGTAATCCGTCAGTCCCGGTTCCTTCCCCACACCGAACAACTTATGCTGGCGAGGCCTTCTCAGGTCCGCATCCACAATGATCGTCCGCTTGTCCATTTCCGCAAACGAGATGCCCAGGTTCGCCACCGTGAGCGTCTTCCCTTCCATGGGGCCCGGGCTGCTGATCAACATGGATTTCAGGGGCTTGTCCACACTGGCAAACTGAAGATTGGTGCGCAGGGAACGATAGCTTTCCACCACCATATCCTTGGTTTCGTATCGGGAAATCAGACCCGGATCGTCCCGTTCTCCTCCCCCCTTCCGTTTTTTCTTGCCGGAACGTTTCCTCTGCATATTCTCCAGTTTTTGAATATCCGGGATCGTCCCCATCACCGACAGGCCCAGCGTCCGCGAGAGGTCCTCGGCGGTCCGAATCGTGTTATCCATATACTCCAGGGCAAAAGCGATGCCCAGTCCCAATCCCAGTCCCACCATCGCCCCCAACACCAGATTCCGCTTGGAGTGGGCGGGGACGGGTTCATCAGGCTCTCGGGCCTTCTCAACGACTTTAACCCCCCCGGTTCCGGTGGACGCATTGATCTTGGCCTCTTCCCCCTTCTCCAACAGAATATTGTACATATTTTCGTACACCTTGCGTGCGCGGGTCAGTTGCGCCAATTCGATGGCGTTCTCCAACATGCTGGGATGTTCCGCCTTGAACTTTTCGATCAAATTTTCGTAGTAGCGCTCCTGACTCTCCAGCACATAGATATTGAGTTCTTCGGCGGTTCTGCGCTCCTGAAGCTGGGCAATCTCCACCTGCATCCCCGAACTCCGCACATCCGTGTCTTGGACGATGCTTTCGACCAGCTTCTTTTTCTTTTCTGCAATTTTTTTATCCAGGGAAAGCACCTCGACATGATGCTCCCCGGGCTGTCGAACCAGATTGGCGCGTATGCTCTCTAAGGTGGCGATTTCCCGACTAAGCCCCTCGGTCTCACGCCCCCCCGCCGTCTTATCGGGCAATACCTGAGCGATTCGAAGATCATAAGCTTCTAAGTTGGCCTGAGCAAGTTCCTTTTGCGCCTGCACGCCGGCCAACTCCTTCTCCAATTCGATCAGCTTGCCCAGCGCCCCCCCTTCCTCCCCATTTCCCACGATGCCGACGCGTTCCCTGAACAGCTGAAGCTTTTTCTCAGCCGCCTCCAATTTCTGCTGCGCCTCGATCTTCTGGTCCTCGATGAAGTCCAATACGCTCTGAGCCTCCTCTTTATCCACCCCCCGGCTCCGATCCTTCAGCACCTCCGTACCCGAAGCAGCCAGCAGATAACAGAGCAGCGGGCTGTCGGCGTGGGCCTTGATCTCGAGGAAATCGGAGGTCTTCGACGTATTGAGCGTAAGATTGTGTTCGACCAGATCAAGCGCTTCGTCCATCGGAAGCAGGATACCGTGCGGATTTCGAAGCCGCTCTGTGACTTTCAGCGCCACCTGATCGCGATAGCTCGGACTCTCCATAATCCGCTCGAAAAATTCCACCGGCTTGGCCAGCGGTCCGAACAGAGAGCCCCTCGGATCGAGCAGGTTCATCCCTTCCTCGGCTTCCACCATCAATATGCTCGCTGCCTCGTATGTCGGAGGCCGGGTGAATGTAAAATACGTCGTGGACGCCAGAACCGAGACGAAGGACAGGAGAATGATCCATTTCCGCCTCCACACAATATCTATATAATCCTCTAAGCCGACCTGTTTTTCTTCTTCCATAATAGCCCCTTCCTCCTTCGGAGAATGTCAAATGTCAAAACCAAAATGTCAAAACCGGTTCCCGCACCTCCGGCCGTATGTTAGTGTCCTTCGGACGGATTTTTGTAAGCCCCCTTCCGTTGCACCGGGATTTTGCAATCCCGATACCCAGCCTTGTGGCATCAACGGTCCAAATTGGTTCGGGATTACAAAATCCCGAACCAATCCCAAAATAAAAAACGGAAATCCTTTACGATCAAGGTGAGATGGGCGGAGTATTCGGCCTTTGCGCTTTGCAATTTGCCATTTATTCCCCCTTGAGTTTTCCTTTTATCTTGTGAGGAAATAATACATGGTTACGAACACAGAGACATCCCGCGCGACACCGATCAGCTTTTTCCACGTGACCAATTTTTCCGGTATAAAAATAATATCTCCCGGATACACGAGCGGGATATCCGTTTTGTTTTCGGAATGCAGCAATTCCTTTATGTTGACATTCACGTCCCGGTTTTCTCTTCCCGGGGATATCAATCGGATCCGGGTGACCGCCGCATCCTCCGAGGGCCCTCCGGCCGCAAAAATCATGTCGAAGATATTGGCTCTCGGAAAAGTCTCGTAGCTGCCCGGATTTCGGACGCCTCCCAATACCTTCACCGTAGTTGTGCCCAACGTTCCCGGCACGATCACTACGTCACTGTCCTGCACGAGGAAATCTACTTTCCCTTCTTCTAAGAAATTCTGAAGATCAACGATATGCTCTTGTTTGGCGTCGTCCTCTCCCCGAACGACCTTCACTTTCTCCAGTTCAGCCCTTGGAAGGGGGCCCCCAGCGAGGGATAAGGCTCCCTGAACAGTGGCGCCGACGGGGATCTCATAGACGCCCGGCGATTTGACAAATCCCAACACGACCACACTGAGCGTATAGGCCTCCGCGAAATTGACCATCACCAGGGGTCTTCCCCCGGTATATCGGGACAATCGGGCGGCGATCACCTCTTTGAGTTGTTCCAGCGTGATCCCGGCCACCGGAAGGTCCTCTACAAAGGGGAAATCTATAGTCCCATCCCGGAGTACGGTAACCTGTTTGGTGAGTTCCTCATGTTCATATACCACGATGTTGATCACATCGCCCACCTCGATCTTTTCTCCCTGTCCCCAACTGAGGCTCCAAAGTCCTCCAAAAAGGAAAAACGTTGTCATCCAGAAGAAGACTATTTTTCTATGCACGGGACACTCCTTTCCATATTGCGGGTACCATATTGGACACGGACACACACGGATCCGAACTTCGCGGTATTCACCCTGTTCAGCCACTTGCAGAAGCCCGAAAAACGAGGGGACGCAACTCCGCCCGCAACGCTTTATTTTTTTCATTGCGAGGCACGAAGTGCCGGGCTCCATCTTATCTGAGGAACGTTTTGCAGGCGGCTCTGTTGGTTTATCGGCTTATGCAGATACAATCTTAACCGGCTTGCTCCGATGATCTTTCCACCTTCGAGATGCTGATCCCTTCCTTCCATGCCAGAACACCTCCCACAAGACTCACCGGAAGAACGCTGATCGCATGCGCGACAATGGCAAAACTGAGCGCCGGACTTTCGGACACTCCGAAGAGCCCCAGAGCCACCATGCACAGCCAATGGTAGGTTCCCACGTATCCGGGAGAGGACGGTACCACGATACTGATGGTGGTGATCACGAGCACGACAAGGCTTGCACTCCATGGAAGATGGTAGGTCTCCACGAAGTCAAACGCATAAAAGAGAACGAAAAAAATGCCGGCATAACAAGCCCAGAGGAGAATGGACAACAGGGCGACGAACGCATAATGCCAGGGTTGTTGTAGGGGGACCAAGCCATCCCGAAAGGAACCCAGAAATTCGACGAGCTTGTCCGAGATTTTTTTGGACAGCCGTTTTGAAATCATTTCAACGAACGAAAGCGCTTTCTCCGGACGCTTTTTCAAAAAAAGAAAAAAACTCACTAAAACGGCCGCGAAAACAAAGGTCAAATAACCGCTGAGCCGGATCTCTTCGGGAAAAGGGTACACGACAAATGTCATCCCCATGAGGATGAGCAGACAAAAGACATCCACGACGCGCTCGACGGCAATCGTAGCGAGCACGGAAGCTTTTGGAATGCGCTCTTTTTGACCGATAAGGACCGCTCGAACCAATTCTCCGAGATGGGCGGGCAAAAGCGTGTTCGCCATATAGCCCACCATCAGCGCGGAGAAAAGCGAACCCGTCGAAATCAGCTTGATCGGCTCTAAAAAATAGCGGTGTCTCCGCGCCCTCATCCAGTGGCTTAAAAAGAGCAGCAAGAGGGCAATCAGAAGGAACAGATAACGGACGGCTCCCAAAGCCTGGCCCATCTTGTTTAGATCGATCTGACGAAAAGCCAGATAGAGAAAAAAAGCGCTGATCGCCAGTCCAAGACCGAGCTTCAGAATGTGGTTCGCTTTTTGCGTCATAAAATTTCGATTCCAATCCGGGAAAGCAAAAACCGGCACCGCGGAGCGCTCGGAGAAAGACGAATATACCGTAGCGCAGCGCAGCAAAGCCGCAAACAAACCTCAAAAGCAATGGGACACGGATACCACGGATTTCACGGATCAAACAAAGGAAATAGAGGTTGAAGATGGGCGCTATGGTCCGGCCTCAGCTGCGTCTTCCCCTTCCACCGGATACTTTTCGGTTCAAATGATTGGGAAGGGTATTTGACGATCGACCTAAAGATAACGAAAAAATCCGCATAACACAAATGGAATCGTGAAGGGGCCCAGTTTTGTCCGCATTTTTTAAGGTTTTTTTCGATACGATGGAAAATCCGGCGCACCTCATATCCTGGGAAGCACAATTCCCTGCTGACTCTGATACTTCCCTTTCCGGTCGGCATAGCTCACCATACAGGATTCATCGGCCTCGAAAAAAAGGATCTGAGCGATCCCTTCGAAGGCATATACTTTGGCGGGCAAGGGCGTGACGTTGGAAATCTCGATGGTCAGAATCCCTTCCCATCCGGCCTCCAAGGGCGTAATGCCCGGTATGACCCCGCAGCGCGCATACGTGCTTTTCCCCATCACGATGCCCGTCACATTGTCAGGCATCCTGAAATACTCCAAAGATCGGGCTAAGACAAACGAGTTCGGCGGGATGACGCAGACTTCCCCCTTGAACTCGGTGAAGGCCTCCTTCTGAAAGTCTTTGGGATCAACCACCGTCAGGCGCCCCTGGCCGGGGGAAAATATCCTGAATTCGTCCGCCAGCCGAATATCATACCCATAGCTCGACAATCCATACGAAATGCCGTCCCGGTTCTGCCCGTCTTCAAAAGGGGAGATCATCTCGTGTTCGAGGCACATCCGGCGAATCCATTGATCCGATTTGATCATAACCGATTCCTCTCTGTTTTTTTCGACACGGTCAAATTCTCACTGCGGAGCACCCAAAAAAGGCAAGGGGAAAGTCACCTCTTCCCCTTTATCTTTTATCCTTCTCTCCCTCTCCAGTTTGCTGAAGATACACCCGCAATAGTTCTGTCTATACAACCCCGCCTCTCTGCTCATTTGGCAACTAATCTTGAATCCATCCCGTTTTTTGAAGTCGGCTTCGTAAAACGTCGCGCCGGTTTGTTCAGCCAACGCCCGCCCGATGGGATTAATCACCGCGGCCTTTTTGTGCGGGCTGACGGTCAACGTGGTGGCGAAGTGAAAAATCCCACGTTCCCGGGCGAGGCGGGCGGTTCGCTCCAACCGAAAGCGATAGCAGATCGCGCACCGTTTTCCGCCTTCCGGCTCCTGCTCAGTCCCCTTTATGGCTTCGTACCATCGATCCACCTCATACTCCGCAACGAACATCCTTAGCCCGATTTCTTCCGCATAACGCCTCATCTCCCGGAGTCGGAGCGCGTATTCCTCCTCGGGATGGATATTCGGATTGCAGAAATAGCCGACGACCTCAAACCACTCCCGCAGAGTTCGAACTACGTAAGTCGCACAAGGAGCGCAACAGATGTGAAGGAGCAAGGTCGGCTTTGTCATAGAATATACAGAAGAAAGGAAGAAAGATTTCCAAAGTCTTCGATATACCCCTTCGCTTTGAAATTTTTCTTTTTTTCAGAGCCTGTCTGAATCCTACCGCTGAGAACGGCGGGCGTTTGGGTTATGATTGCTCCGCGCACTATGCGTGCTCTGCGGTAAAAAAAAGAAAAAAACTGAAGGTGAAACGGTATACTTTGGAAATCTTCACGCTAAGAAGACAGGGACGAAGTCAGCGCAGTAATGAGGGGATCCCAGGAATAGCGCTGTTTCTCCTGTTGAATGGCGCAGGTAAATCGTTCTCTGCAATGTTCCTTGAAGTATCGGACAACCGCCCGGGCCAGCGCCCCGGAGGATTCCGGTTCCACAAGAAAGCCATTTTCGGCCTCTTTCACCGCTTCGCTGAGTCCGCCCACGTCGGTGGAAATAACCGGCGTATCGAAAGAAAACGCCAACTGAGTGATCCCGCTCTGCGTCGCGGAACGATAGGGCAGGACGACCACATCCGAAGACAGGAAATATTTCCCGACTTCTTCGTTAGAGATAAACCGGTTGTGGAAAATGACGTTTTCTTTCAGATGCCATTTTTCAATCCGATCCGTATAAACCCGTTCGTCTCCGTAAACCTCTCCGGCGACGAGAAGCTTTGCGTTCGGAAGTTCCGTCAAAATGCTCGGCATCGCTTCGAGCAGGACGTCCAACCCTTTGTAGGGTTTGATGTAGCCGAAGAACAGGATGACCGGTTCATCGGTAATGTGAAGCTGCTTTTTGAACTCGGAGAGATCGCTTTCGGAGTGGGTATAAAAATCGTAGTTGGGATGGCGAAGCTTCGCGATCCGCTCGTTGTCAAAATTTTCGAGAAGCGAGCGAGCGCTTTGAGTTACCGAATCCGACATGGTGATCAGGGTATCCGCTTTGGCCAGGGCAAACTTCGTCCACCAATCGGCCAGCGGCCATTTTTCGTGAAATTCTATATTATCAATGATATAGACCACCCTGATTCGGGTGAATCGCTTCAAAAGCCGAACGATCACGCCGAACGCCGGCGCAAAGAAAGGGATCCAGTATTTCAGAATCAGAATATCCGGTTTCCACGCCGCGATCTTCCGGGCAGCCGGCATCCAGGTAAACGGATTGTAGGGCGTCAAAACGGGTTTTATGTCGAGCGAAAGCACCATCCTGCTGGGATCGCTCTGCGCCTTCCCCGGAAAAAGAAATTTCGGATATTGTTTGACGAAGGAGTAAATCCGCACCCGATGGCCGCGTTGCGCCAATTTTTCGGCCAGAATCGCAATAAACTGTGCGATCCCCCCGCGATGAGGATACGCGGGCCCCAGAAATGCGATTTTCATTATGATTCCTCAATCGGATGATTTGGTGAGTCGTGAGTGCGTGAGTGATGCAAGTCGTCCCACTCACCACTCACCACTCACCTTGTTTTCAAAGCAACCGTTGGATCGCGTCAAACACCCGCATAGGGGGGATGGTGCTCATACATGGTTCCGGGCACGCATTTTTGTAGCATCCCAGACAGGTTTTCCCTTCGGGTTGCAAAATTTCACCCAGGCCGTATAGCTCAAATTCATTTTTGTTGAAGATATTGTTCAAAAGCACGATCTTTTTCTCCAGGGCAAGGGCAATATGCAAGGCCAGCGTAACGGAGGTGACCATCAGACGGCAGCGATTTACGAGATGCAGAAAATCCCCGAGATCAAAGTGGCCCAGATAAGCCGCCGGGGAATGGGCCGCGATTTCCCGATTCATCGCATCCTCCTGCGGCCCACCAAGAAGAAGCACTAGATAGCCCTCCTTATGGAGCATTTCCGCGAGTCGCATCCAGTTATCGTTGCCCCAAAGCCTGGTCAGCCAGCGCGATCCGCATCCGGTATTGAGACCGATGATCGTTTTGTCGTTCGGAAGATCGAAATCCATTTGGGAGGGAGGAAGTTCTAAAATATATTTTTGCCTTTGATACGGCAGATCACAAATCTCGAACAGTTCTTCTGGGTAGCTTTTGGCATTTTTTCGGGAAAGATCGTCGAAGAGGCCGGTCCGCCATTTCCCCTCTGCGTTTCGATCCGCCGGGCGGCATTTGCCATAAGCGTCCATCAAATATCCCTTTTTTATCCGGGCCTGGATGGCGGTGGCCAGCGCAATCGCCTCCCGATCTTTGTCCAGATTGTACAGGATATCGAATGTACGGTTCCGCAGCCACAAAACATTTTCGAAGGTCCATCTTATAATATGCGTTACGTAAGACGACGGAACAAATATCGGAGAATGGGTCAGCCAGGTTATTTCCGCATCGGGATAGCGCGCCAAAAGCGCCCGAAGAATGGGCGTGGTGCGAATCACATCCCCGGCGGCGCCCAGTTTAATGATCAGAAGCCGCTCTCCGACCGGTCGGTATTCCGGGCACCCATCGCAATGCACCCCCGTTTTTTTGTGCGGCGCACAGGGCCTATCGCCCTTAAAATACATGCAGTCGTTTCGCACCAGCATAAAGGTTCCTTTTGCTCGCAGCCTGGGCTTCAGCCCGTCTCACCAATTACCAACAAATTTCACTCAGGGCTTCTTCCCAGGCTCCGGATACGCTATGGTCAACACCACCTTATCGTCTTTATTGATCTCCAGACGATTGTTCCACGGCGGCAGTTTTTTGTCCAAAATATAGCCCGAGATGTCCTCGTCTTCATAGATCCTGCGTGCGCCCACGATCTCGCGAATGAAGCGATCCAGTTTTTCGAGACCTTCGGGTTCCAAATGATAGTTCGCCACCGGATCTCTTCGGAGCACGTCTTTGTGCACTACAAGGTATTTAATTTTGAAAAAACTCATGATCAGATCAGAGGTCGGACTCAGCCGATTGCGCACGCTTTCGATATCCGTATTCGGGATCAACGCACCCGGAAACGACAGCGCGTCAATAATCGGAATCCGATCGAAGTAGTCCCATTGATACTTGGCCGGAATACGTTCCCCATGGCCTCCGAGAATCGGTTTGTGGTGCACCATCTGAGGATAAGTTGTCCGCCAGTTCAGGCGATACACGGGCACTTCCAGGACCGTGCAGTCGCTTTTGTCCTCCTGAATGACCTGATAGAACTCCGAAATTTCACCCACCACGTCCCGGGTATAAAGCGGGGGAATGGGGCGAAAATACTCTGCTCCCATCCAGAGGGACAGCACGGACAGGATCGCAATCTGGAGTTTGTTGGAAGCGCGCACTGAGAGATACGCGGTTCGGATATAATGGATGCCGTACGCCGAAAGGATCGCCAAGGCAAAAACCACCATAATCGCATACCGGGGCGTACTTCGCACGCTATTGATGAAAGGGATATAGCTGGCCAAAATAAAAGGCATCGGGAAAACGACGGACAGATTTTTGAAGGTAAAATTCGCCCTCCCGCCGATCCACAGGACCGGGCCTAAGGACAGCAGAAAAAACAGGAACGCCGTCCAGGCCCAAAACCGCACATCCCGCTCCTTCCTGAGTT
>MVCQ01000059.1 GCA_002059205.1 Candidatus Latescibacteria bacterium 4484_107 | reverse complement strand
CAATTTCTTGGCATCTGGTTTTGCGAGAATTCAGGAATGGGATCCCTTCACAAGGGCATTTGCGGCCATGCCGCCCGAAGGAACTGTAGAAGATGGGTTTTAATAAGGCACTTCGGCCACTTGACAGAACGTGGCCAAAACACTATATTTCTCAGTAAGAGGCGGATATGTGGCTTAAGATTGTTATCTTTCTCGGCGGAGTTTTTCTTTTCAGCTTCCTTTTACAGGCCGATCCTTCGAATGCGATTACTGTAGCCCCTGCCGCAGAAGGAAGAGGGGGAATGGTTGTCGCTGATGATCCTTTAGCAGCACGGGTGGGAGTAGAGGTGCTCAAGCAGGGCGGTAACGCGGTTGACGCTGCTGTGGCCACTGCGTTCGCTCTGGGAGTTGTCGAGCCGGAGGCTTGCGGTCTGGGTGGGGGAGGTTTTATGCTAATCTACCTAGCCAAGCCGGGAAAGTCGATAGGGATTGACTACCGAGCTATCGCCCCGCGCGCGGCCAAGCCAGACATGTTCGTTGTCGGCGGGCCTGGTCTCTCCAGTCATTGGGAAGGCCCCACCACAGTAGAAGAACAGACCTCTCTGCGGAAGATTGGGGGATCAGCGGTAGCTGTCCCGCGGATGCTCGCTGGAATGGCCGTTGCTCTTCGAAAATACGGATCCATGAACCTAGCTCAGATCCTCGCCCCTGCGATCAAACTGGCCGAGGATGGTTTTCCGGTCAGCGATACCCTCTATAAGAGCGTTCTCAACTATTATTCGTTAATTGTAAAGGATCCGTGGATGGCCAAGACTTTCCTAAATAATGGCCTCCCCTATGAACCGGGCGAGCTTATGACCATGCCTGATCTAGGACGGAGCCTTCGTACAATCGCGAGCGATGGCCCAGAAACCTTCTACCGGGGCAATCTGGCGGCGGCGATCGTGAAAGGGGTACAAAAACACGGCGGGATCATCAGCGAGGAGGACCTACAGAGCGTCCGGGCTTCAAATTGTAACCCCCTTGTGGGAAGTTACCGCGGCTTTAGGATCGTTACACTACCCCCCCCAAGCAGCGGCGGGATCCTTATACAAATTCTAAACATCTTGGAAGGGTTCAACCTGAGCGGATGCAGTTTAGCGGAGAGGATCCATCTAATGGCAGAAGCGTACAAGCTCGCGTTCGCCAACCGCAGCGAGTACCTTGGTGATCCCGCGTTTGTCAGTGTCCCGATTCACGCGCTCGTCTCTAAAGAATTAGGGGCTAAGTTGCGGGCATGGATCGATCCGAGACGAGCAAGCGCCAGCCCTCTTCCCGCCTCCTTAGAAGGGAGTGAGACCACGCATGTCTCCGTGATCGACCGAGAGGGGAATATAGTGTCTCTCACCCAATCGCTCAACTCCTTCTTTGGGGCTAAGTTCCTCATTCCAGGGACCGGTATCCTGATGAACGACACCATGGCAGATTTCAACCCTACGCCGGGGAAAGCAAACAGCATCGCTCCAGGAAAGGAGCCGTTAAGCAGTATGTCTCCTAGTTTTCTGTTTCAAAGGGATGAACCCTTTCTCATCCTTGGTTCAGCCGGTGCAGAACGGATTTTGGCCGCACTGGTTGAAGTGATAGTAAACGTGGTAGACCTTCATTTATCACTCAAAGAAGCAGTTGATGCTCCTCGTTTCTTTTGCTATACGGGCAATCTATACTTTGAGGCGCGTTTCCCAAAAGATGTAATAGAGGACCTTGAGGAAAAGGGCCATCCTGTTTACAAGAAAGGAGCCTATGATTTATATTTTGGAGGGGTAAACGCGATTCAGATCGCCGAAAGAGGAGGCTTTTTGTCCTACATAGGGGTTGCTGACCCCCGGCGATTCGGAAAGGCCGCCGGATATTAGAAAGGAGGTGAGTTAGAAAGGAAAAATATATCTGAATTAAGAAGTTTTATCTAAAAGAAAAGGAGGGAACAATATGCGATTTAGTAAGGGCTTAATAGGTATCCTGCTCGCACTGTTAATCGGGGGGTTCACCCTCACTGCGATCGGAAGCCAGGTGGCAATAGGCACAAAGGGGATGGTCGCCTCTGCTAAGGAGCTTGCCTCCGAAGCTGGAGCGCAGATCCTCGCTTCGGGGGGAAACGCCGTCGACGCGGCAGTGGCCACAGCGTTTGTCCTCTCAGTTGTTGAGCCGTATGCCTCTGGCCTCGGTGGCGAAGGCTATATGGTACTGAGCCTAGCGGACGGACGTGACCGTGCAATCGACTATCGCTCCTGGGCACCGGGGCATGTAACCATCAAGACGAATCCTAAGCCACGAATTGGTCCGGATTCTACGTGTATTCCTGGGACAGTAGCTGGTCTTACCTACGCCCTTAAGGAGTATGGCACTATGTCCCTTGCTCAGGTTCTGGCACCGGCTATCCGCTTGGCTAAAGAAGGATTCCCGGTTGATAAAACGTTTGTGGATCTGCTCGCTGCACATGAATTTTACAAAAATATGTTGGAAAATCCCGAGCTGACGGAAGCGAGGGAGATCTTCTTAAAGGACGGCTTGATTCCCGATGTAGGGACTAAAATGACGAATCCCCAATTAGCGCATGCGCTGGAACTGCTCGCTGCTCAGGGACCGGACGCCTTCTATCGGGGAGAGATCGCAAAAGCGATCGTCAAGGCGACAGGTGGGTGGATCACCAGCGCTGATTTGCAGCGATACCAAGCCGTAGACCGCGACCCGATCACGAGCAAATACCGAGGATACGAGATCGTCGGAACACCGCCGAACGTCGCCGGTATCGTCGTTGCCGAAGCCCTCAATATTCTGAACAACTTCGACCTTTCAAAATATAAGGGATGGGATGATCCAGGAGCAATTCACCTGATGGCCGAGGCTTTGCTTCTTGCCTCCGCTGATCGGTATCCGTACGTCGGTGACCCGGACTTTTACGCCCTCCCTATGGAGGGTTTGCTCTCCGAGGAGTATGCGCGCGACCGGGCTCAACTCATCGATCCCAATAAGGTGATCCCACCTCGAGAAGCATCGGCGGGCGATCCTTACAAGTACATGCCTGCTGCAAGTAGCACAGTCCCCGTTGGGGTAGGAGTGCTGGAATGTGTCGGGTCGCCTTCTACCACCCAGATAAGCGTGGTAGATAAAGACGGGAACGCGGTCAGCATTACCCAAACGCTTTCGTACTTCTGGGGCTCTCAGGTCATGGTCCCAGGATACGGCTTTCTCCTGAACAACGAGCTACACAACTTCAACGCCTATAACCCTGACAACCCAAACGATTTGAACGTTATTGAGCCGTATAAACGACCACGTACGGTTTTGGCTCCCACTATTGTTAAAGACCAAAGCGGAAGGGTGTTCCTCGTCCTCGGAACACCCGGAGCAGGGCGTATTCCCTCTACGGTGGTGGAGACAATCGTCAACACCATCGACTTCGGGTTGCCCCTTGAGGAGGCAATTAAGGCACCGAAGTTCTGCAGCCGCGTTGCATATAAAGAGCTGCGAATGGAAAGCGGGTATTCAGATAGTACGATCGCCGCTTTAAAGGCCCTAGGGCATAAGATAAAGACCTATGGGACACTCGATCTCTACTTCGGTGGGATAAATGCCGTTATGTGGAAGCCTGACGGTACGATGGTCGGAGTCGGGTCATTCCGCCGTGGAGGTGGAGCGGCTGGCCCTGAATAATAGCCGCAAAGTACTCCCTGCTGGATCCACGATGAAGATCCAGCAGGGAGAATTTTAAAGGAGGTAAAAATGAGAAGAGCTCTTTATTTACTCGTAGCCTTTGGGTTGGGAGTAGCTCTAACGCTACCGGCCTTTGCCCAGGAGGTGCAAACTACGTCGATCGTCTCGTTCGAACAACCGGTGCTCATCACTTCGATCGGACAGAGCGCCGGCGCAATGATGGCGATGGTGTTAGCGCAGAAGGCAGGCCTTTCCTCGTTCGTCTACAAGCAGCGGGCAAGTCTTAAGGACGTTGAAGTAGCGAAGACGTTAATCGCCGTTTTAGGAGCAAGTGGAAAGGGACTTGGTGCTGCTGGAGTAGACATCGATAGTGAAATCGCGTGGGGTAAGAAACTATTTGCGCATGCAAAGGAGTTGAAGATCCCGATCATCGCCATGCAGATCGAAGGTGAAGTCCGTCGGGGGCCGATGAGCGATCGAATTATCAACGCCCTCGCCCCTCAATCCGATTATTT
This sequence comes from Candidatus Latescibacteria bacterium 4484_107, assembly GCA_002059205.1. Taxonomy (GTDB): domain Bacteria; phylum Latescibacterota; class 4484-107; order 4484-107; family 4484-107; genus 4484-107. The sequence goes on along the minus strand of MVCQ01000059.1, from coordinate 3,460 downwards.
GATCGTCAAGGACTCAGCAAACAAAGACGGTTTGTTTACGAAGATATCCACCGAAAATAAGATCCCAATTACCTTTGTAAAGACGGCTCTAGACGTCGTGCCGATCCTCCAAGAGATCTTTCCGGCAAAGGAGAAAGGAGATATGAACAATGGCTAGAAGGAAAAGCCCTCTTTACTCGTTGGGCGGATGGCTTCTCCTTTTTCTCCTTCTCCTCGGGGTTACCTTCCCGGGTTTAGGGCTCGGGCCCACCTCCCACGATGTTCGCCCTGGTTACGGGGTTAGCGAACTTCGCTGGTTGAGTGACTATCTGCCAGCGTTGAAAGGGACTCCTGGGGACACCCCGGTCTACGTGATGAAGGGAAAGAAGGAGGGAGGTGTCTTCCTTCTGCTCGGCGGCACTCATCCGGATGAGATAGCGGGAATTATGGCGGCCATCCTTGCCGTCGAAAGGGGAAATGTCTCTCAGGGAACGGTCTTTGTCATCCCGCATGCCAATAACAGTGCGAGTCGCCACAATAACGGGCACTGGGGCCACCCCGAGCTTCAGTGGTTGGAGATTACTACCTCCTTCGGGGAAAGAAGGCATTTTCACTATGGCGATCGGTTGACTCAACCGGAAGACCAGGTGCCTGACCCGAAGGAATTCGTCCAGTATCCATCCGGGGAGAAATTCCCCGGGTATGAAGCTCGTAACTTAAACCGCAACTATCCTGGTAAACCAGACGGTACTCTAACCCAGCAGGTGTGCTTCGCGATCTTACAACTGGTAGAAAAAGAGAGGGTTGACGTTGTGATGGATATGCACGAATCGGGGATCAGTTCACGCATGGCCTACATGCTCGTTTGTCACCCACGTGCCTTACAGATCGGTGCCATGGCAGCGATGGAATTAGAGCAAGACGGGATTTCGATCAAACTCGAAACTGCGAGAAAAGAGTTTCACGGATTGAGTTACCGTGAGTTAGGGGATCGGACAGGCGTTTACGCTTTCTTGATGGAGACCCCCAACCCGGGCCAGGAGCCGAATATCGATCATCCTGACATTATCCATGATCCGCGCGCTCCTCTCAATCACCGGGTATACGTCCAACTGAAGACTATCTTCGCGCTCCTCGAGAACTACAACCTGGTGAGCCCACCTGAGCGAGCGATCCGCGTTTCGTTTCCCTTCCCTCTTGAAAAGCTCGACACGGAAGAATTGGGAGCGTTCCTCCGATGACGGAGTATATCGCCCAGATATGGCCACTCGCGGCAATGGTAGGCCTATTTGTTCTCGGCGTCTTTGTATTCAAGTTGCCGGTATCCCTTTCTCTTGCCGCTGCAGCGATCGGAGGAGCGGCGGTAGGGGGAGAGGGATTCCCCTTACGCCATTTTGTCGAAGGAGCGAGCGGCTATATGGACACCCTCCTGATCATCGGAACAGCGATGATCTTCATGCAGATGATTCAGGCCTCCGGACTGCTTGACACCATCGCCCATTTCTTGGCCATTACGTTCCGACATCGGCCATCCACGCTTCTCATTTTGATGATGTTGTTCGCCATGTCAGGTGGGATGATCACCGGCTCATCCACCGCAGCGGTCTTGACCACCGGGGCGCTCACCGCTCCGGTGTTGATGAACATGGGGATATCCCGCGATAGGACCGGAGCAATCATCGCTATGGCTGGAATCTTAGGCATGATCGCCCCACCGGTGAACATCCCAGCAATGCTTATCGGCGGGGGAGTGGACCTCCCTTATATCGGATTTGGATTCCCCCTCCTCTTTCTCACCGTTCCCCTCGCTGTGATCATCGCGTTCTTTCTCGGCTTGGGCTCAGTTAAAAATGGGCGGATTGACCCCGCCGCCCTTCCCCGTTCCTACCATTCTGAGTATGGTTGGCGGTTGTACTCCCCACTCCTCCTTCTCCTCATTCTTATCATTGGCGAGAGGGCCTTTCCCCGGCATTTCCCTTCCCTGGGGATGCCGCTTGATTTCATGGTTTGTGCTCTGATCACTCCATTCACAGGACGGCGAATGAATCCTCTCCACATTGCTCAGAAGGCGATCAACGCGGCCTTGCCGGTGATGGGAATTTTGGTTGGAGTGGGGATATTCCTTCAGATCATGACTTTGACCGGTGTTCGCGGGTTTATTGTTGGAATGTTGATCGGTCTTCCCCATACTCTCCGTTACCTCAGCATTGGTGCAAGCATGCCGTTGTTCGGAGCGGTCTCCTCCTTTGGATCTGCGTCTATCCTAGGGGTCCCGTTTGTCCTCTCCTTTACCGGGCGAAACCTGATCGTCGTCGCTGCTGCTCTCTCATTGATCGCGGGCTTGGGAGATTTGATGCCCCCGACTGCGCTTGCCGGACTCTTCGCAGCTCAGGTGGTCAAACAGAAAAACTATATAAAGATACTCCGATATTGCTTTGTCCCCGCCCTGCTCATAATCGGAGCCGGATTAGGGTATATTGCGACAGCGGATCTCTGGGCAGGATTATTCTTCAAGGGAAGCCATCTCTCACTGTGGGCGGTCATTACCGGGCTGTTCCTTCTGACTGTTGGTCTGCCTTACTTCCTTGATCGTGTATGGATAAAGCGAGCTAAGGAGGAAACATGAGTCACGTCTATCAGGCGATTACGTTGATCTTCGTTCTCCTTGTCGGATGGAACATGTGGGAAGAAGAGAAATTTGTTAAACAATTAGTAGCGATTCTTGTCCTTATTCCTTTCATCTTAAGGTTGTTGATGATAAAATGACCATCAAGAAACATAAAAGTCAGTGGACCGCGCTTGCCCTATTCGTCGGGTTGGCAATTCTCCTTTTCTTTGCCAGCCGCGATTTCCTGGCCATGCGAAAGGATCCCCCCATTTACCCGGGCCCCGGGGTAACCCGGGTGGTGAAACTCAGCACCTACTACCCAACAATCGCTGGCACCGATGATGATTCGGAAGTTTATTTCCTCGAGGGAGACGAAAGAGGCGGCACCGCTCTTCTCGTAGGCGGGACACACCCGGATGAGTCGGCTGGTACCCTCGCTGCTGTTATTGTGATTGAAAATGCCGTAGTAAAACGCGGTCGAGTCATCGTCATCCCCCGTGCTGATCACAGTGCGTTCACCCACACACAGCCACTTGAGGCCTATCCACAAACTTACTCGATAAAAACTCCAAGGGGTGAGCGAGTCTTCCGGTGCGGCTCTCGACATGCAAATCCGGTGGACCAGTGGCCAGACCCGTTAGTCTATGTGAACCCTTTCGGACAAACACTCGCCGGTGAGGAAGCACGCAACCTGAACCGCTGTTATCCAGGAAGGAAGAATGGATACCTGACCGAGCGTCTCGCTTATGCTATCGTCAATTTGATCAAGAAAGAGAAAGATTTAAAAAAGATAGTTAAAGGGATAAAGGAATTTTCTCAAAAATATAAATTGAGAATTCTGGGAGGAGATACTTCAAAATCTTCTGTTTTATT
>MVCQ01000192.1 GCA_002059205.1 Candidatus Latescibacteria bacterium 4484_107 | reverse complement strand
GAGGGCACGCTGGCCCCGTGCAGCGAGAGAATCAGCGCGTACGTCCGCTCCGGATCAAAATTCGAGGGGGGCCGCACCGAGAAATGCTGCGCCGACCCGTCCATCCCCGAACGGAACGTGATCCGATAGGACATGTCCTTTTGTCGCACCCGGATCGGAACCCATCGCTCGTCCTGCACGTCGTTCAAAACCACGGACACCGTGGCATACACCGTATCCCCCGAAATCGCGGCGGGTTCCACGTCCTTCTTGAGGCGGATCGGAACGGGCACTTTCTCCATCGTCAGCGGCTCCAGATTGGGAAGCACGGTCTCCGTGCGCTCGAACACGTCCCCTTCTACAACGATCTTTACATCCCGAACTTGCTCCGTCGTCGTATTCACCACGGGCACGCCGATCCATCCGTCCAAGCGTTCCCCGGCCACGATATCCGGTGTAGTCAGGTCCCGGTCATTGATCATCAAGGCCCCTTCCGCAGGCAGCACCCGAAACGAAAACCAGGGTTTGGAGCGTCCCACCTTCACGAGCACCCGATTGATCCCTTTCCGCAACACCACGGGAATCTTCACAAAGTTGTGCCCATATCCATCCCCGTAGTATGGCTCCCCGTTCAGCCAGAACTTCCCGGTCCGCTCCGCCATCACCAATGCCCGCTGCCTTCGGTCGCTCTGAAATTCGGCGTATGCGTATCCCACACAGCGCTGCCCCGCGTGCCCGTCGCTCTCCTGAAGCAAGTCCCAGTTCACGCCCTCGTAGGAAAGCTTCACCTTCCCCGCTTCGAGCTTCGTCTCCGTCCAGCGCACCCGCCCGCCCTCTGCCATGATCGTAAGATGCTCCATCCCCGCTTCCGGGCGAATGCCCTCCTCGCCTCCGTGGGCCGTCAAAAAATCAATGTACCCCTCACGAGTCCCCACGGAGAAAGGGCCCACGGTCAGCCAGTCCGCCACGATCAAAGGCTCATCCAACGTGGGCAAAGCCGCATCTGCCGACCGGGTTCCCGCCAAGAGGATTATCCATACTATGACATGGAACGCTGTTCCGAAGTTCTTGATTGTTCTCATAGCCTCTCCAAAGTGATGGTGCGTGATGAGTGGGTGCCCGACATTCGTAATTTGATAAAATGTAGCTTTTTTCATGGCATTGGTCAAGCAGTTTTTTTCAAAAGAGGAAAAAAATTTATAAGCCTCTGTCGTGCACGTTGTTGCGGTTCTCCTCGCTGGTGCAACGAAGGTCGCTTGTGCGTACGCCTTGACAATCCATCGGAAACGCCCTATATTTGGGAAAGGGATCATTCCAACCGATGTTAAAAAGGACGAAATCCCCCTCGGAATAGCCGAGCTAAAGCTGGCACTGGGAACAGCACAAACTCCCTGAAGGGACTGCACCCCCAGCCTCTTCAGAGGCTTTTTGCCTTTTCCAGTGCCGAATTTACTCCGGCTTTTTTGAGGCAAGAAGCAAAAAAAAACGAGGACTATCCTCCCGATATTCATGGGACGAGGGCAAACATCCACCCAGGAAAAACGATCAAGCAGAGGAAAGACTTCCGAAGTTTTGCAAACTTTGGAAGTCTGGAAGCATGTTCTGAGGAATGGAATACCAAAGGAGAACGATCATAGTGAACACGGACGAACCAACCATCTGGAAAAGCACGTGGCATCTCCTCGGCTCGGTCCGCTTTGCGCTGATCATCGTGCTTCTGTTGGCCGGGGCTTCGATCTTCGCGGTTGCCATAGGAGCGTTTGTCGTGCCGCCCGGACAATCCGAAGCGTTTTACCTCTATCATCTCGGAGCAGGCAAAACCCGGCTCTTCGCCGCGCTGGGCTTCCTGAATCCCTATCGCTCGTGGTGGTTCGTGGGACTGCTGTTTCTTCTGACGCTGAGCCTGTTCGCATGCACGGTGCAACGCTTTCGGGGAACGATCCAAAGGGCGTTCGGCGTACGCTTCAGAAAGACCTCGGAGGAGATCGCGGTGGTTGCTCTCGCATCTTTAAGATAACCACTAATTCAGCCATAAACACTGGTGATGGTATGGGGATGATCTTAGAATCAGGCCTTCCTTTGGAAGACATAGATATCGCTCTTATTCGTCGTTCTTGATTCACGAACAAACACTATCTTCAACTCTCCTGAAGTACCGGGATAACTCCCATCAGATTCCCACCAACGAGGTTGAAGTGCTCGATCCGGACTCTGTCCTGACCAAACGCATCGAGGTCAATGATCCGCTCCGGTATAAGGGGATTCGCTTCTACCAGTCCGATTGGGCGCAGGCGTGGGACCAGGTTCGGTCCGTGACGCTGGAGATCGAGCCGCGCGGGGAGACGGAGGCTTCATTTAGACGGAAGGTGCTCTTTGGGGAAAAGGTGGCCCTTCCTCAGATCGGGCGCACGGTTCGGGTAACGCGTTTCGTGGCGGACTTTGTCACGAACGGACGGATCGCTTCCCGCTCCGATCAGCCCGGAAACCCGGCCATCCGGTTAGAGGTGTACGAGGATAAAACAAAAATATCCGACCGCTGGCTGTTCCTTCGTTATCCCGAATTTCATCAGGGCGACGAGGACCCGGCATACGCCTTCCGCTTTCTCGACTACGAGCCGGTGTACATCACGGGCATCGAGATGTCCAAAGCGCCGGGAAGCATGCTGATCTGGATTGGATTCGGCCTGACGAGCCTGGGAATTTTTCTAGCCTTTTTCGTGCTGCACCGAAGAATGTGGGGGCTTCTGAAGTCGGACGGACAACAGGCAACGAGGGTATGGATCGGAGGGCTGGCGGATAAGAATAAGACGGGGTTTGAGCGGGAATTCGAACGGATCGCTCGTTCTGTGAGGGAGGGTGAATAACAAGATAACAGTCCCAAAATAAAAGATAAAAGGGGAGGGGACTTTTATCTTTTATCTTTCTTCATCTTTTATCTTTCTTCTGTCTTCTCAGGGAGGGATTATGACCACATCATTGGATATTCTGTTTTTCTGGATGGCATTCTTTCTTTATCTCGGAGGATTTGCCTTCTTTATGCTGTATCTGGGATTCAGAAAGCCGAAGATCAGCTTCGCCGCCGCTGCTTTGATGGGGATCGGCTTCGCGGCGCATACCGTCGGGTTGATCCTGCGATGGAAGATCGCGGGGCATCCGCCGTTTGCGAACAGTTTTGGCTATATCTCGGTGATGGCATGGGCCGCCGTGGGCGCGTTTCTCGTGGTGCTGTGGAGATTCAGAAAGCCGGTGGTCGGCGCGTTTGTAGCTCCGTTCGCCTTCTTCCTGATGGGGATCGCATCGCTTTTCCCGAAGGACGTCTCCGAGCAGTTGATGCCCGCCCTCCAAAGCTACTGGCTGTATATCCACGTGATCATCACAGTATTAGGAAGCGGCGTGCTTACGGTGGCGTTCGGCGTAAGTGTGATGGTCCTCGTAAAGCACATACGGGAGCGCTGCACGCCCGTATCCAGAGGGGCTGGCGTGGTAAGCGCGCGGCGTGGCTGTCCATCATAGGCTTTGCGATGATTTTGTTCTCTTTCCTTGGGAATCACGTTTTGGGGGGATTGCATGCGTATGAGTGAAGAAGGACTACGGGGAGAATAATGGGACACGGATCTCACGGATGAACACGGATGCGAGTTGTCAAAAGTTTGCCGGGAATTTCACCTCTGTGGAAAGCCGAGCTGAAGCTGGCACCGGGAACATCATGAACTCCCTGAAGGGACTGCACCCCAGCCTCTTTAGAGGCTTTCTGACTTTGCCAGTGCCGAGTTCACTCCGGCTTTTTACGGAGCTTACGGAGCAACTAAAATTGCTGACAAGGAACACGGATAAAAAAAACGGAAAAATCCGTGAAATCCGTGTCCAATACACGAGGAGGAACCCATGTTGATCACACGCATACTCAAACAAATCGTCTGCACAGCGGCCATAACACTTCTGACCTTCGGATGCGGAGACGATAGCACCAGCCCACCTTCGACGGGAAGCGTGTCGGGGAAAATTACTTTCGTGGGGACGCAGCCGGATTCGGGGGCGGTGTACATCAATGCGGCGGCGCTCTATCCGATCATGGGGCCGACGGATTACTATGAGGAATTGGAAGTGGCGCCTTCGCAGACGGAGGCGACGTATCGGCTGGAGGGGATGAACTTCGGCACGTACGCGGCCATCGCGGTCTCGTGGAAGGATCGGACGGATCCCCGGCATACGATTCTCGGGATGTACGGAACCAGCGAAGCAACAGGCGACACCCTGCCCGATCCGGTGGTCCTCTCTTCCGAGTTCCCGGATGCCACGGATATTGACATAGTGGCGGACTATGGACGCTTTGCTCCACCCGCTGCACCGGCTACATCCGGCACAATCTCCGGCACGGTGACCTTCAGCGGAACGTGGCCGTCGGAGCAGGTGTATGTCGTGGCCAGCCTCTCCTGGCCGATGACGGGTATGCCCGCGCTCTCGGACCCGCTCTCGCCGGATCACCTCGAATACGCGATCCGGGATCTGGCGTTCGGGGAGTATAAGATGGTGGGCGTGTTTACGTATCCGTCCATGACGATGCTGGGCAGATGGCCCGATCCGGTCACGGTCAGCGCGGATCAGCCTGTCATCACGGAGATAGATGTGGTGGCGGAGGGGGAGTGAGCGGCGATGAAACTTCCTACCACGGAAACACACGGAACAACACGGAAAAAGTAAAAAGTGAAACGTAAAACGTGAGGGGAGGCGATGTTTCACTTTTATCTTTCTTTCTGTCTGTCCGTGATCTTCCGTGGTGTTCCGTGGTAAGGGGGTTAAATGAGGTGGTGTAGCGCAATGAAGCGAATCCAGAAACGTCTTTTCGTCTATGCAGGACTGTTGGTTTTGCTCCTGATTCCCGGAGATCGGGAGGCGTGCGCCCAGGCCACCGGTCGCATAGCGGGGCGGGTTATGGAGCGCGATGGGAAGACGCCGCTTGCCAACGTGAGTGTGGTTGTGGTGGATACGCCGTTTGGGACACTGACGGATGAGCGGGGGTACTACATTATAGAGGCTGTTCCAGAGGGCACGTACACGGTCCGGGCGCTGAGGGTGGGAACGGCTCCGGGCAGCGCGTCCGACGTCCGGGTGCGCGCCGGAGCGACCACGATCCTCTCTTTCCAGTTGAGGAAGGAGCCGATCCGGGGCGCGGATATTGTGGTCACGGCGGCACGTCGGGAGCAGACCGCCCTGCGGACGTCGGCGACGGTGGAGGTCATAGCGGGCGATCAGATGCGGGCGCGCGGGATGCGGAGTCTGGATCAGGCATTGGAGACCCTGCCCGGCGTGACACTGAATCGTTCCTCGGGAGCGGCGGTCAACGCGGTCCAGATCCGGGGGACTTCGGACGTTCGGGGCGGCGGCGTGGGCAACCGGGTGCTGCTGTTGATAGACAGCCGGCCGGCGATTTCCCCGGATACTGGAGGAGCCTTCTGGAATCTGCTCTCCACCGGGATCGTGGATCGGGTCGAGGTGGTCAAGGGAGCCTTTTCCGCGCTGTATGGCTCGAACGCGATGGGCGGTGTAATAAATGTCATCACCAAATCCGCCACGGATGTGGACAAGACCCGTGTGCGCCTGCGCTATGGGATGCATAGCCGTCCTCCAGCGTGGATGCGCATCACGGAGCGGCGGAGTGCGTTGAGCACGGTGGAG
>MVCQ01000058.1 GCA_002059205.1 Candidatus Latescibacteria bacterium 4484_107 | reverse complement strand
TCGCTGTTTGAACGCGGTTCTCTCTTCCACCGCGCAACGTGTGGGGCAACAGATCAAATATGCGCATCTAACGGAAGGATATAGCAATCCAACGATCAAAAAGGCTTTTGATCTGCTTTGTCTGGCCCAAGTCATTCGCAAAGTAGCCTCAGCCACTCCGTCCGGGCTTCCACTCGGAGCGTCTGCCTCGGCGCGAAAATTTAAAGCACTGATGGTGGATATTGGGATTATGCAGCATTTGTGTGGGTTGCCGGTGGATGTGGAATATAAAAAGAGCGATTTACTATCCATTTATCGAGGCGCCCTGGCGGAGCAGTTTGTTGGCCAGGAATTGGTTGCAGCAGGGCATCATGAATTGTATTACTGGGCCCGCGAGGCCAGAAGCAGCCGAGCGGAGGTGGATTTTTTGATGGTTCTTGATGGTCGTATTTATGCCATCGAGGTCAAAAGCGGCGCTTCCGGAAGGCTGAGAAGTTTGCATCTCTTGCTGCAAACCTATCCGAATTGTGGGCCCGGGTATGTTTTCTCCTGCGCACCCTATTCGGAATTGCCCGAACAGAAGTTGGTTTTTTTACCTCTTTACTATGTGTATGGTGCGGCTTCTGTTAGATGTGTATCCCCCTTATTGTGATCGAGGATTTCAGTGTATTTCCGTGAAATTTCGTGGTAAACCCTTACAGGAGGACAAAGGCTATGGAAGACTATGCTCGGTTGTCGGCTCGATTGGACGCGATGGGGAAGGATGTGGAGGAGATTAAGGAGCGGCTGAAGGCGCAGCGGATTGAGACGCCGTCGTGGGGATATGGGAATGCGGGCACGCGGTTTGCGGTGTTCGAGGAGCCCGGCGCGGCGCGGGATATTCACGAGCGGCTTCAGGATGCGGCGCAGGTGCACCGGCTGACTGGGATCTGTCCGTCGGTGGCGGTGCATATTCCCTGGGACAAGGTGGCGGATTACGGGGCGCTGAAGGCCGAGGCGGAGTCTTTGGGCGTGCGGATCGGCGCGGTGAATCCGAATTTGTTTCAGGATCCGGCGTATAAGATGGGGAGTCTGACCAACGAGGACGCCGGTGTGCGCGGGAAGGCGTTGGATCATCTGTTCGAGTGCGTGGAAATTATGGAGGCGGTGGATTCCGATATTTTGAGTCTGTGGTTTGCGGACGGCACGAATTATCCGGGTCAGGGAGATTTCCGGCGGCGAAAGGCGTGGATGGAGGAGGGACTTTCGGCGGCGTACGAGCGGCTCCCGGAAGGGGCGCGGATGTTGGTCGAGTACAAGTTTTTCGAGCCGGCTTTCTATCACACGGACATCGCGGGTTGGGGGATGGCCTACGCCTTTTGCCGCAATCTGGGTGCGAAGGCGCAGGTTCTGGTGGATTTGGGACATCATCCGCTCGGGACGAACATCGAACACATTGTGGCGTTTTTGCTTTCGGAAGGCAAATTGGGCGGGTTTCATTTCAACAACAAGAAGTACGCGGACGACGATCTGACCGTGGGTTCGATTGCGCCATACGAGTTGTTTCTGATCTACGCGGAGTTGGCTGCGGCAGAGGAGGACCCGGAGGTGGATGCGGACGTGGCGTATATGATTGATCAGAGTCACGCCATCAAACCCAAAATCGAGGCGATGATTCAGTCGGTGATGCACCTTCAGACCGCGTACGCCAAGGCGTTGCTGGTGGATCGCAAAGCCCTTTGGAAGGCGCAGGAACGGCACGATGTCGTGCTGTGCGAGCGGATACTTCAGACGGCTTTCCAGACCGACGTGGCCCCGCTTCTGGCGCAGGTGCGGACGGAGATGGGGCTCGCCCCCGATCCTCTGATGGCGTATCGGGGGAGTGGGTATCCCCAGCGGATTGTTGCGGAGCGTGGGTAATTATTTTACCGCAGAGCACGCAGAGAAAGGTGCGCGTGAAACGTGAAACGTAACGCATAGTTTTTGTAGAGAGAGGATGACAAGGGGCGTTCGGATTTCCACGTATCCTCGCTTTGTTTGATCCGTGAAAATCCGTTTAATCCGTGTCCCATTGCTTTTGGGTTTTGTTTGTAGTTTTGCTGCGCTATGGAGAAGTGGACGATGGTTCTTTCTGAGTTCGGGGAGGTTTGGCTTCCCGATGCATTTCGTTCGATGGTTGGAGCGGTGTCGGAGTTTGAGGCGGTGGAGGCTTTGGAGGCTCCGAGCCGGGTGCTCCGGAGGTTGAAGGCCGGGATGGGAGTGGTGCTGTATGGGCCGTATCCTTACGTGGATGGGGTCTATCGCTATTGTCAGCGCTTCGGGAAACAACTCGTGGATCCAGATGCGTTCCCTGAGATCGGGAACCGGTTCGAGCGGATGGCGGCCCGGACGGCGGCCCGGAAACAGGGGCTGCATCGTTTGTTTGTAGTGGCGGAGGGTGAGGAGTTGGTGAGGGTGGGGGATACGCCCCAGATCACCGGGTGGACTCAGTGGCTGGAGGAGCCTTTTCGGGGGCAACGAATTCTGATTCCCGTGCGACGGTTGCAGCGTATTCTGACGGATATGCGCAGGATGAAGGAGGGACTTCGGATTGACGCGCTTTCCGATACGATCACGGTGCTCCCGCACGTGTACATCCCTTCGGATCAGAGTGTGATCAATATGTTCACAAATAAACGGGCGGAGATCGCGGGCAAACGGGTGCTCGATATGGGCACGGGCACAGGCGTGTTGGCGCTTCTGGCGGCTCGGCTCGGCGCGTCGGAGGTAACGGCTTCGGACAACAACCCGAACGCGGTGGAGAATGCGCGGCTCAATGTGAGGCGGCTTGGCATGGAGGACGGGGTGCGTGTGTGCGGCCCTTCGGACTTGTTTTCGGGGCTGCAAGGAGCGGTGTTCGACGTGATTTTGTTCAATGCGCCCTGGGTGCTTGGGAAGGCGACGACGCTTTACGATCGGGCCATCTACGATGAGGGATATGCGCTGATTCGGCGGTTCTTCGCTTCGGTTGGAGATCACCTTGCGGTGAAGGGGAGGATTCTTTTGCAGTATTCCAACATATCCGAGTTGAAGGGGGAGGGTTCGATCTCGCATTTGAAGGAAGTGATCTCGGAGGCCGGGCTTGAGATCGGGGACGTTGCGCGGGTGCGCAGGAAGAGCCGGGTTCTTGGAGGGTGGGAGACTGTGTTTTTATTCGAGATAGAGAGGAGAAAATGGGTTAAGTAATCTTCATTTTGCCCTTTCGCTTCTTGGTCTCCTCTCGGGGATCAGGGCGTGACTCCTGCCCCCCGCTGAGAGGCTAAACTCAGAGAGAAAGAAACAAATCCCTTTCCCAATATTTTGAAAAAGACTACTTGACTCTTAAAGAGGATTGATTTATATTTCAGCGAAAGAATTTTCTTATAGACGAACGAGCCTTTGGTTCCGGGCCTCCGCTTTCCGATGTTTTCTCGTGTTCTGTCAAGTTTGATTTGCAGGATAAAGCCGAGCAAAAAATCGGGCAAAGGATTGCCCTCCTGCAAAGACACGTAGGAGGCGAATCCCTTCGCCGATTGGGGAACTTCATATATAGAAATTTTTATCCACCAAGTTAACCTTGCCAGAGCATTAGTGTTCTGTCAAGAGTAATTTGACGGACTGTCATTCTGAGGAGCGGAGTGACGATGAATCTTGGTTTGTTCCCCGTGCGTTCTGCTGTGCAGACAACGAGATTCCTCGCCTCCGCTGCGTTCGGCTCAGAATGACAACTCGTCAGGTGAGGCTTGACAGAGCAATAGCGACCAGCAACCACTCGCCACTCACTTCACTATGCATATTACTAAGTCCCGACAAGCCTATGCGAAGAGAAATTTCGATCCTCCTGAGTATCCCCCTCATTCTTGCGTTTTCTTCTCCTCCTGCGACGGGAAGCATCCGATACGGGCTCTCCTTCACTCAGAACGACAACGTGTTTACGTGGAGCCATTCCCTGAGCCAGTTGAACTGGACGGTGGGCGCGTTGAAGGTCAATGGGAACAGCTCGATGAACTCCACGCTCAATCGCCATCGTCCGGGCACCAATCAGCCCGACCGATGGCGGGACGTCAACAATACCCGGTTGTCGGTTTCCTACTCCTTTTCCGAGCGCATCCGTCTCGGCATCAATAGCAGCACGAGCAAAACATCGGATACGGTATCAAAGACAAAGCGGGAGGTCGCGACCCAGAATTTTAGTTCGAGCGTGTCGTGGCGTCCTTTCAACTCCCTGTCTTTTTCGCAATCCATGGGGCAGAATTTCGATCAGCGAAGGGGGCAGAGCGCTTCCGGATTGAGCTACAGTACCAGCGTCAGCGTGACTCCCAAACTGATGGATCGGCTAAGCACGTCCCTCAGCTTCTCCCAATCGGGCAATCGCTCCAAGAGAAAGGATTTCCCGATCAGTATGAACGGATCGATCGGATACCGTCTGAGCGGGGAGAGGAATCTCAAGTTGAGCTTTTCGGAGCGCCGGCACCAGCAAAAATATTATGCGAGCGCGTCCCAAAGCGACGCCGAGGTGGCGCTTCTGGATCGTTTCGAAGGAAGCAGAAGTTCGACGCTCAATTTTGATTTGGGGAAACTGTTCGGGATCAAAGCGAGTGGCTCCGCGAATTACTCCTCCAGCGAAGTGGATGACGAAGCCAACGACGATCCCCAAAGCAGCAAGCACCTGATGGATCGAAGCAAACAGGGCTTCGGATGGAGCGGGAAGCTCTCGGGGACATTGTTTGACCGGCTGCCGGTTTCGGGGGGAGCGCGATACAGTCAGGACGAGGTGGACTATGACAAAGATCGGCTCGACAAGAAAAACGAGGATCTTTCGGTGAATGCCACCGTCGGGATTGGACTGACGGAGGCCGATTCATTGTCCGTGCTCGGAAGGATCACCATTCACCGCTCCGATACCCCGGACCCGGACGAACACAACGATCGGGATCAATTGGCCAATTACGCGACGGTCACTTACTCGCGCACGTTCCGGAGTGGCCTGAAGCTCAGATGTACATTGAGCACATCCCAAAATCACCTTGTCTATCTCGCGGGCGAGCGTTCGGGCAATAATAAGTGGACCCGGACCTATACGCTTACTCCCGGCCTGCAGTATCGTCCCTCCGACAAACTGAGTCTGTCCCAGAACTACAGCCTGTCCGCCAATTATCAGGAATACGACTACGACGCCCTCTTAAATCCCACGGCGCCGAGGAGCTATGTGTCGCGCATGGCCTCGGTGCGCAACTCGTTTCAATGGACGCTCTCCCGACGGACAAAGCTCAATGGCGGATACACTTTCCAAATGTCGGACGAGGGACGTCTTTATGAGGAGGACGGGCAATGGAAGCAGGCGATTGCCAGGGATCGCGTGTCTCATTCGGCGAACGTCTCGCTGTCCTATCGTGCGGGTTCTTTCCTCTCCCTTTCTCCCGGATATACCTACAGTCTGAGAGAGGATTGGGGGCGCAAGCCCGAGGAGGGCACGGAAATCCGTTACCGCACCGGTAAGAACATTAGTGAGGGATATACGCTGACCGTCAGCTACAATCCCAGTTCGGAGAATGCTTTGAGCCTGAATCTCAGACGAACGCGTCGAAAACGCTGGAAGCGGGAGACCGATGTAAGGGATATCGTCTCGATCACGTATGCCCATATTTTTTAATGCAATGAAGAATGCTTAATGAACAATGAGCAATAGCCCTCCCCTTGTCAACTCTTGCCCATAAGTAGGCAACGCTATTAAAATCAGGAAGTAATAATTTCAAATTTGCAATTGACAATTCGGTTTCTGATCTTATTCCCGCGTAGCAGTGTGGGAAGGAGATGAAGGGGTGAATTATGAATTCCCAATGGACGCCCTGACGCAGCTTTCTGAGGAAGAAACGACGTACACAAGGCGCAAGTAAGTTATGGGTAAGGCATAAGAGGGTAGGTCTTCATTGTTCATTAAGAAGGAGTGTAGCCTATGGAGCAGCGTTGGATTTTTCCGGAGAAGGCCCATCGGGAGACGTTAAAGAAGATGGAGGAGGAACTGAAGGTGCCCGCGATTGTCGCTCAGATTTTGCTCAATCGCCATGTGGATAGTTTTGAGAAGGCCCGACGGTTCCTGCGTCCCTCTCTGGATGATTTGCACGATCCCTTTTTGATGGCGGATATGGATCGGGCCGTCGAACGCCTCAACCAGGCCATCGCCCACGAAGAGCCGATTGTGATCTACGGTGATTATGACGTAGATGGCGTCTCTGCTGCGTCCTTTCTCATGCATGTATTGGGGCATCTCGGTGCCCCGGTCTCTTTCTATATTCCACATCGCATGAACGAAGGATATGGCATGTCTCCGCCGGGCATTCGGGAGGCTTCTGAGCAGGGCGCCAAGCTGATTATCTCTGTGGACTGCGGGATTACCGCCATCGAAGCGGTCCGTGAGGCGAACAGGTTGGGGATGGATGTGATCGTGACGGATCATCATCAACCCAAAGCGCAACTTCCGGAAGCCTGCGCCGTGCTGGATCCGAAGCGGGACGATTGTCCTTATCCGTTCAAAGAATTGGCCGGAGCAGGCGTGGCGTTTAAGCTGGCTCAAGGGGTGTTCGAGCGTTTTGGATGGGATCCTGCCCCGATTTACAAACATCTCGACCTTATCGCGCTGGGCAGCGCAGCGGATATTGTCCCCTTAGTGGGCGAAAATCGGGTGCTGGTCAAATTCGGATTGGAGCAGATGTCCCGCACGGAGAATCTGGGATTGAAGGCTTTATTGGAGAACGTGGGACTTTCGGGCAAGTCTCTGGGGACCGGTCAGATCGTATTTGTGCTGGCTCCCCGGATCAACGCGGTGGGCCGAATGGGAAGCGCGTCCAAGGCTGTGCGCCTTTTGACTACGGATAACGAGAGACAGGCGAAGAACATCGCTCAGATACTGGAAGCGGACAATCGTCGCCGGAAGCAGGTGGACGACAAAACGCTGACGGAAGCGCTGAAATTGGCTGAAGAGACACTTTCGGAGGACAATCGGATCATCGTTCTGGCCGCCGAAGGATGGCATCAGGGCGTCATCGGCATTGTGGCTTCACGCATTGTGGAGCATTTTTATCTTCCCACCGTTCTGATCTCCCTGAATGGAGCGATGGGGAAGGGATCTGCCCGAAGTATTCCCGGGTTCAATCTTTACGACGCGCTGCACGCAACTCAGGATTGCCTGGAAGCTTTCGGAGGCCACCGGTATGCCGCGGGGTTGACTATCCACCGGGATCGGATCGAGGATTTTCGGAAAAAGCTCCAGAGGGTGGCCAAAGAGCGATTGACCGACGAGATGCTGATTCCCCATTTTCGGGTGGACGGAGAGATTTCGCTGAGTCAGATCAACGAGCGTCTTGTGCGCCTGTTGGGTCATCTCGCTCCGTTTGGTCCTCAGAATATGAAACCCGTTCTGGTATCCCGCGGACTGGAGGTCGTGGGCACGCCCACCATCGTGGGGACGGATCATCTCAAATTGCGGGTCCGCCAGGAGGGGCATCTGTTCGACTGCATCGGTTTCGGGATGGGAGAGCTGCTCTATCGAGCCACGCCGGGAGAGACCAATCTGGATCTGGCTTATGTGATCGAGGAAAACGAGTGGATGGGGCGTAAAAAAATTCAGCTTCGGCTGAAAGATCTGAGGTAGGGGCTTTTGGATTGCGGATTGTGGATTTCGGATTGCAACCCAAAACCAAAATCAAAATTTACAATTCACAATCGGAAATCTAAAATCCGGCGCAGAGCATCTTTTCAGATAAGGAGCTCAAATATG
>MVCQ01000057.1 GCA_002059205.1 Candidatus Latescibacteria bacterium 4484_107 | reverse complement strand
ATCCCGAAGGTGGGCGCATGCCTTTCCGCCGTGAAAGCGGACGTGCATAAGACCCACATCATAGACGGCCGGATTCCGCACGCGCTGTTGCTGGAAATTTTCACAGACGAGGGCGTGGGCACGCAGATCGTGCGGTGACCGCCGTGTCAAGCCCAAGATAAGGAGAAAAATAATGGCTACTTATGGTGCTATGACTATCCCCAGGATTCAACAGCTACCCGAACCCCTGGCTCAGGAAGTAACTGATTTCGCAGAGTTCTTATTGATAAGACGTGATCACGCGCGCTGGCAGTTGTGGACCCACTTCGCCAAAACCTTAGAAATTGTCGAGTCGGATTTCACCGACTACTTGTCCAACCTGAGAAACTACGAAGATCGTTTGGCGCGTGGGGAGATCCAATGGGAATAATCAGCCGTGGAGATGTGGTTCTATGTGACTTGAATCCTGTAATCGGTACAGAACAAGCCGGAGTGCGGCCTGTGGTCATTCTGCAGATTGATCGCGCGAATGCAGTGAGTCCCCATACGATCATTGCGCCCTTTACGACAAAGATTCGACGGGTTCTTTTGCCTTCGCACGCCTTCGTTCCTGCAGGAGCCGGTGGTTTGAGTCAGGATTCCGTAGCTCTTTGTGAGCAACTCCGGGTAATAGATAAACGTAGGATCGTCAAAGTTCTCGGTCGCTTAGACGAACCTTATCTCGGAAAAATCGCACAGGCGCTCCTCACGATTTTGGGATTGTGAAGGGTTTGGCACAGCAGCTCATGAGCAATGAAAAATATGCTTCTCCTCGCCCGGGGCAGGGCGGGGTGGTATTGCTCATTATTCATTGTCTTTTTTGAGAGGAAAACCCCAATGAAAACAGACGAAGTAATCGCTTTAGAAAAGCAGGTAATTCTGCAAACCTATACCCGTCCGCCATTTGTGTTGGAGCGCGGGAACGGGGTGCACTTGTTCGATACGGAGGGAAACCGCTATCTGGATTTTGTAAGCGGCATCGCGGTGAATGCCTTCGGATACGGGGATTACGACATTCTAGAGACGCTCAAAAGCCAAGCTTCCCGGTTGATCCACTGCTCCAATCTGTATTACACAGAACCGCAGGTGGAACTGGCAAAGCTCTTGGTGGCGCATTCCTTTGCGGATAAGGCATTTTTCTGCAACAGCGGGACCGAGGCCATCGAGGGCGTCATCAAGTTTGCGCGGCGATGGGGACACGAACGATTCGATCATCCGAAGACCCGGATCATCACGATGACAGGTTCGTTTCACGGGCGGACGTACGGCGCGCTGTCGGCTACGGCACAGCCCAAGTTTCACAGAGGATTCGAGCCCTTGGTGCCGGGATTTGTGACCGTTCCGTTCAATGATCTAAAGGCCGTTCAGGAGGCGGTTACAGCGGACACGTGTGCGATTTTAGTGGAGCCACTTCAGGGAGAAGGAGGTGTAAATTCGGCGGATCAGGCATTCCTCGAAGGGCTGCGGAGCTTGTGCGACGAGCGGGAGATGCTGCTGATTTTCGATGAAATTCAGTTCGGCCTCGCGCGAAGCGGCGCGCTGTTTGCGTATCAGCACTTCGGAGTCGAGCCGAATCTGATGACCCTCGCCAAACCTCTCGCCGCCGGATTGCCCGTCGGTGCGGTGCTGCTGCGGGATGAGGTAGCCCGGTACATCGAACCGGGGGATCATGGAACCACCTTTGGCGGCGGACCGTTAGTGTGCTCGGTCGCATGCACCGTCTTTCGTAAGCTGATGGATCCGGAGCTACTCAACCGGGTCAAGGAATTAGGAGCGTATCTGCACGCTTCTCTGGGTCGGCTCAAAGGTCGGCGGTCCCAGATCAAAGAAGTGCGGGGATTTGGGTTGATCGCGGGCGTGGTGACGGAATACGAACCGAAGGTCCTCGTCGAAGCGTTCCGAAAGCGCAACGTGCTCGTGTGCACATCGGGCAAGGACGCGGTCCGGTTCCTCCCGCCGTTGATCATAGAAAAACAGCACGTGGACGAAATGGTGGATGTGTTCGATGAAATTTTGGAGCAGGGCGTTGAGTGAGAATGCCAAATTCTGAAGCTCAACTGTCAAAGAAATGCCAAATTCTAAAACTCAAATTAACGTGCAGTCCGTGAAACGTGAAACGGAAAGCGTAAAAGGGAGGTGATCCTTCCGCATTCCGTATCACGTTTTTGTCATTTAGATTTTGACTTATAACATTCCCCGAAGGGGGGAGGGAAAGGACACAACAATGAAACAGGCTGCTGAAAAAGTCATTCTGGCCTATTCCGGCGGATTGGACACCTCGGTGTGCGTGCAATGGATCCGGGAAAACTATGGCATGGAGGTGATCACCCTGACCGCGGATCTGGGACAGGGCATCGATCTGGACGAAGCCCGGCACAGGGCGTTGGCGGTTGGGGCATCTAAGGCGATTGTGGTAGATGCGAAGAAGATGTTCGTGGAGTATTTTGCGTTTCCGGCCCTTCAGGCAGGGGCCATATACGAAGGCGAATACGTGTTGGCCACCGCACTGGGGCGTCCGCTGATCGCCAAACTATTAGTAGATGTGGCGAAAGAAGAAGGCGCAACAGCCGTGGCGCACGGTTCCACGGGCAAGGGCAACGATCAGGTGCGCTTCGACGTTTCAGTAAACACCTTAGCCCCTGATCTGAGGATCATCGCTCCGGTGCGGGAGTGGACGATGACGCGGGATCAGGAGATCGAATATGCGCAAAAGCACGGCATTTCCGTGCCCGTGACGAAGAAAAGTCCGTATAGCATAGATCAGAACCTCTGGGGACGCAGCATCGAGGCGGGCGTGTTAGAGGATCCCTGGACGGAGCCGCCGGACGACATCTACGCGTGGACGACGGATCCCAAAAACGCCCCGGATGAGCCGCAGGTGATCGAGATCGAGTTTGAGGAGGGCATTCCCGTTGCGCTGGACCGCGAGCGGATGGACGGGGCAACGCTCATCTCGAAGCTCAACACCATCGCGGGCAGGCACGGCATTGGGCGCGTGGATCATTTGGAAAATCGCCTGGTCGGGATCAAGTCCAGGGAGATCTACGAGGCCCCGGCGGCCACGGTTTTGCATAAGGCGCATCAGATGTTGGAGGATATGACCCTCTCCAAAGATGCGGCTCGATTCAAGGCGCTGGTGTCGAAGGAATACGCGGATCTGGTCTATAACGGACTGTGGTTTTGCGCGCTCCATCAGGATTTACGTGCCTTCGTGGTGAGCAATCAGCGGTATGTCACCGGCACCGTTCGGATGAAGCTTTTCAAGGGCGCGTGCCACGTGATCGGACGCAAGTCGCCTTCTTCGCTGTATAGCTTCTCCTTAGCCACGTACGACGAAGGCGATCAGTACGATCAGGAAGCGGCGCTGGGCTTCATCAAAATTCACGGCCTCTCGCAAAAGACCCAGGCCCAGGTGCAGCTTTTGGGACAGACTACGAAGCTGAAGGAACTGCCCTCGGTGACGCCTCCGAAGATGCGGAAGGACGCTTTGAAAGTCGCGACGGCGGAGGAGCAATGAAGATTGAAGATTTTCAAAGTCTTTCGAGACTATGGAAGAAAGATTTTGAGGCATTCAGCGCTCTCCGCATCTTTTCGGTGAAACGCTGAGTACTGAGCAATGAGCAAGGCGGAATTACGAATTTACGAGGTCTCACGCAACACGCAACACGTCCCAATCACTAATAACCAATAACTCCAATGGAAGGCTATGGAAACGAAAGCACTTCGAGTCATTCGCGGCGCAAAAATAAAAGACGTGCCCCGGATGGCTCAGATTATCAACGGGTATGCGAAAGATGGGCTGATGCTGCCGAGATCGTTGAGCCGGATCTACGAGCAATTGCGGGATTACGCGGTAGCAGAGGTAGATGGGCAAGTTGTCGGATGCGGCGCGCTTCAGGTGACGTGGGAGGAATTGGGAGAGATTCGATCCCTGGCGATTGCGGAGGAACATAAAAGACAGGGGATCGGTTCGGAAATTGTTTCCTATTTGCTGAAGGAGGCCCGGAAAATCGGGCTGACGCGCGTCTTTGTGTTGACGTACCGGATGGATTTTTTCGGACGATTCGAATTTCAGGAGATTCCAAAAGAGCGTCTGCCGCATAAGGTATGGAGAGACTGCTTCGATTGCATCAAGTTTCCGGAATGCGATGAGCATGCGATGATTTTAGAAAAGATTTAATTTGCACCGCAAATCTGCACCGCAGAGACGCGGAGTGCGCTGAGCACTTCAACACCCTAGTGCTCTGTCAAGTCTAAACTGACGAGTTGTCATTCTGAGCCGGAGCGTAGCGGAGGCGAAGAATCTCGTTGTCCTCGGAACGCACGAGAAACAAAACCGAGATTCTTCGTCGCTCCGCTCCTCAGAATGACAGTCCGTCAAGAAGGCCTTGACAGAACACTGGTCTAAGGTTTTCTCTGCGGTCTTTGCGGCTCTGCGGTACAGTCTATCGGAGGAACGGTGAGCCGCATCTTGATCGCAGGGGCTGAGCATGATTTGAGGGAAAGGCTGGCGTCCGATTTGGCCGTCTCTGGACACTGGACGGCTTCGATGACCGGAGAGGATTTGCTTGCTTCGGAGAATGGCGCTCTCACAAACTACGATCTGGTTCTATTGGAAATAGGTGCTGAGGACGTGGGGTTGGTTCGCTCCAAGCTGAAGCAGGCATCCGAGGGAAGGAGAAAGCCGCCGCTTCTTTTGGTGGGCACGGAGAAGCAGATGCGCGCCTCGGAGGATCAGGCGGACGCGGACGATTTCGTGATCGTACCTGTTTCGGCTTTCGAGTTACACCTTCGAGTGAAAACAACTCTGAGTCGCGCGGGGCGTTTTGATCCCACGGATACGATCCGAAGAGGCGATCTGCGGATCCATCCGCACACGTACGAAGTGTTTATGAACGGAGAGCGGGTGGATCTCACGCTGAAGGAGTATGAACTGCTGAAGTTTCTGGCCGTGCACGCAGGACGGGTATTCACGCGGGACGTGCTCTTGGAGCAAGTGTGGGGCTACGATTACTACGGCGGGATGCGCACCGTGGATGTGCACGTACGCAGGCTCCGGGCAAAGCTCGAACGGGAGGGACGCACGTTTATCGAGACGATACGGGGAATAGGGTATCGGTTTGTGGTGCAGGCGTGACTAGAGCGGAAAAACGCAGATCGTTTCACCGCGGAGCACGCAGAGTTCGCTGAGAACCCCAAAATCATGGGTGCTTTTCTCTGCGCTCTCAGCGGTCTCTGCGGTAAAAAAGCCCCTTGCCTTTCGTCCTAAAACGTCTGCTGCTCCTGTTTCGCGAGTTTTGTGGAAAGAAGCGCGCACATCAGGAAAATTGCGCCGAAGAGGAGAAATGCGGGGCCGACTCCGCCCAAACGAAGCCGGAGAAATTGTCCGCCGAGAAGGGCGATGACCACGCCGAGATCGCGCCAGACGAAGATAGCTCCGAAGGCGAGATGGCGACGTTCGGGCCGGACAGAGTCTCCGATGAGGGCCATGGAGACCGTAGGCACGATGCCGCCCTGAAGTCCTAAGGCTAAGATACTGATAGCGATGGTAACGGGGTGCGTCCATGCGGCCGCGAGAAAAAGTCCCAGCGCGCTGAGGAGGAAGGCCACGAAAAAGACATGGCCCCTTCCGAGCCGGTCGGAGAGGATGCCGCCGCTGAGACTGAGCACGGCACGGGCTGAGGGAAAAAGCACGGTAAGCAGGAGATAGGGATTTCCGTATTCGTCGGTGATGAAGTCGGCAAAAACGCCCAAAAGCAGGCCGAATCCCAGCGCCGCTGCGAATTGGAGGGCGGCTACGATGCGCACTTTGTTCGTCCGCATCATCTTCAAAATTTTCCGGACCGGACGCGCATCCCGCTGAATCGGGCGTCTCGGCACAAAAAGCAGGATGACGTTCCCGATCAGCGCAAGCCCCAGAGCGGTTCGGTAAAGGGCGTCTCCGCCCCATCGAGTCAGGATGAGAGTCAACACGAGCACGCCGACGGTGAAGCCCACGTGCGTACAAAAATAGAAAATTCCGGACGCGGTCCCATAGCGGGTCCGATGGCTCACATTGAGGATCTGACTGCTGCTCACAATCCACATGGACGCCGCGCCCCAGCCCCAGAGCGCCGCCATCGCTATGATCGCGGGAAAACGTTTGGTGAAAAGCACCGTGGCTACGAAGGCCGTGTACGTGAGGCATCCCAGCACAATAGAGCGATAATCGCCCAAGGCCCGGATGGAGTATCCCACGAAGATGCGCCAGACCATAAAGGACAGGTACACGGCGGCCAGCACCGAGGAGTACTTCATCGCCCCCCAGGTCGTAGTGTCCTTGAGATAAGGAATCAGGAACTGCTGCTGAGCGCCAGCGCCCATAAAGATAAAAAAGAAGGCTCCGGAAAGTACGATCAGATCTTTCGGGAGCCTTTTTTGCAGGTCTGTGTGCGACAACATGGTTATCCTTCCTCAGGACTATCGGACACGCGTCCGATATGTGGTACCCCCGGCGTGACTCGAACACGCGGCACAGGGATTAGGAATCCCTTGCTCTATCCACCTGAGCTACGGGGGCTTTTCTCAATCTCTTATTGCACCGTAAAGCCGCGAAGGCCGTAAAGAAAACCAAGGCATAAAGGTTTGAAGTCCTTTGCGCGCTTTGCGTCTTTGCGGTGAACATCACCCCATCAATACACCAAGATCGAAGACACCTCCTGTCCCTTCAACTGCTCCCGTCCCTTCAAAAACGCCAGCTCGATCAAAAACGCCACGTGCACCACTTCGCCTCCCAGTCCCTCCACCAACCGACACGCCGCCGCCGCGGTTCCTCCGGTCGCCAGCAAATCATCTACGAGAAACACCTTCGTCCCCGGCGAGATCGCATCCCGATGAATCTCCAGCGCATCCGTCCCATACTCCAGCGCATACTCTTCCATAGCCGTCTCCGCCGGCAATTTTCCGGGTTTGCGCACCGGAACAAAGCCCACCCCCAATTGACAGGCGACCGCGGCTCCGAAAATAAATCCCCTCGACTCGATCCCCACCACCACATCCACATCGCTTCCCTCAACTTGCCGGCACAACCCATCCACTGCTTCCCGCAACGCCTCCGGCGCTTTCAACAGCGGCGTAATGTCCTTGAAAAGAATCCCCTTCTTCGGAAAATCCGGAACATCCCGAATATACGCTTCCAATTTCATATCATACTCCTCCAAGGCGGAGAAAAGACTGGTTGAGATTAAAGTTGAGAAGAACGGATGGGATAGTCTTCACCTGATTTATTCAGTCCCAAAGCTTAGAGCAACACTTCAAGAATCAAGCTGCTGAAGCGCTGCTTCTCACGAATTTTGTACCCGACGGCCATTCCGATTTCCAACGGGATCCCCAGGATACTCGAACGGGTCGTCAGCGAAGCGCCGACGGTCGTGCGTGCTTTTTCCGTCCACGAATCCACGTCAAAGCTTCCATCCCAACCCGCGCCGCAGTCCGCAAACAGCGATCCCTTTACAAGGTCCACGTGGTAGAGCATAAGGCCGAGGCCCCGATCGGTGTATAGAATCGGGAAATGGTATTCCAGCGACGTCAAAAGATTTTTTTTCAGATCGAGGTCTCCCGCCTCGTCGTCAGAGGAATAGCCACGCGGGATACTCATGGACTTGTTGTAATAAAGCAACCCGCTCTGCTGCTGAATACTGGCGGTCAGGCCGAACCCGTGATGCTTGAGCGGAGAAGGAACAAACTGATTCGCGCTTAAAATCGTGTTGT
>MVCQ01000056.1 GCA_002059205.1 Candidatus Latescibacteria bacterium 4484_107 | reverse complement strand
GCGCCCTCGATAGCTGGCACGAAGGTGCGACTTCAGTACGCCAAGGAGGCCCAAATGCGCTTCATCGGGCATCTCGATGTAACCCGCGCCTTCGAGCGCACCATCCGGCAGGCCCGGATTCCCATCGCCTATTCCCAGGGCTTTCATCCGCACCCCAAAGCTTCGTTCGGTCCGCCTTTGGCTTTGGGGATAGAAAGTCTCGCGGAATACGTGGATCTTCAGCTTTCCGAACCGTATCCCTGGGACATCGTGGCGAGCCTGAACAGCATCCTTCCTCCGGGTCTTCGGATCGTGGACGCCAAGCCCATCTTTGGAAAAACGCTTGCGCTCAATGCCGCCATCAATGCGGCTGCGTACGACGTTTCGCTTCCCCCTGAGGTGGAACTCACAAAGGCCGTCGAGTCCCTTTTGGCCGCTTCCAGTGTGATCCTGCGCCGGACAACCAAGCAAGGGATCAAGGACGTGGACATCCGGCCCGGCATCCGGGAACTGCGTTCTGGCTCCGGCGTGCTCAGCATGACGCTCACGCTCGGCCAGCAGACCAGCCCTCGCCCTATGGAACTCCTGAAGCATCTTTTAGGCTGGCCTTCCGACCGGATGTGCGCTCTCAAAATCACCCGCACGGGACTTTACATCGAACGCAATGGTCGCAAACTCAGCCCAATGCAAGTCCTTTGAAAGAACTGTAAAATGGCACCGCAGAGACACAGAGCGCGCAGAGCACTTCAACGCCTGACCTGTGTTTTTCTCTGCGTACTTCGCGTCTCTGCGACCACTATCTATTTATGGAGAAAAAAATTGTGCGTACAGAAATTATCCTCAACATCGCGGTGCACGAAACACGCATTGCTATTATGGAGGACGGACGTCTTGTAGAAATTTTGGTCGAACGACCCGAAAGTGAACGCATGGTCGGGAACATCTATAAAGGCATTGTCAATGCGGTGCTTCCCGGTATGCAGGCCGCTTTCATAGACATCGGCACCCCAAAAAGCGCTTTCCTGCATGCCAGCGATGTGTCCGAGGCCGCTTCGAACTACGAACGGTTTTTTGAAGAAGTGGATGAGGACGACGAAGAAGAGGAGCAGGAGGAGGGAAAACGCCGTCCGCCGCGCAAATTCGTGCCCATCCAGGAACGGCTGAAGAAAAACCAGGAGATCCTGGTTCAGATTACCAAAGAGCCCATCAGCACCAAAGGCCCCCGGGCAACCTCCGAGCTTTCGCTTCCCGGTCGCTTTACCGTCCTCATCCCCAACGACGACCACATCGGGGTCTCCCGAAAAATCAAGGACTGGTCCGAAAAACGGCGTCTCAAGCGGCTAACCCGGGAAGTCAAGCCGGACAATTTCGGAGTAATCGTCCGCACCGTAGCCAAAGGCAAAGGCGAGGCGGAGGTCAAAAACGACATCAAACAGCTCATCCGACT
This sequence comes from Candidatus Latescibacteria bacterium 4484_107, assembly GCA_002059205.1. Lineage (GTDB taxonomy): Bacteria > Latescibacterota > 4484-107 > 4484-107 > 4484-107 > 4484-107. The sequence goes on along the minus strand of MVCQ01000056.1, from coordinate 10,356 downwards.
CTGGGAAAAAATACTCAAAACTTCTCAGAAAACCAAGGCGCCGGCCCTGATCCACCGGGAAATGGGCATCACCTCCAGTCTCATCCGCGATCTTTTCAGCGAGGATGTGGATCGCCTCGTGATAGACTCCAAGCGGGAATACAAAAAAATCCTCTCTTACGTGAAATCGGTCTCACCGGGTTTGTGCTCCAAGATCGAGCTTTACGACGAGAAGACCCCGATCTTCGACGCGTTCCAGATCGAAAAGGAGATCGAAAAAGCATACAGCCGCCGGGTAGAATTGAAGGCGGGAGGATCCCTCGTCATCGATCACACCGAAGCCCTCGTGGCCATTGACGTCAACTCCGGACGCTACGTGGGACGGCGCAATCAGGAGGAGACGGTCTTCAAGATCAACATGGAGGCGGCCCGCGAGATCGCCCGCCAGCTTCGACTCCGGGACCTCGGCGGCATCATCGTCGTGGACTTCATTGATATGGCGATCGCCAAAAACCGCAAGAAAGTGGAGGATGAGCTATATGCGGCCACGCGGCGGGATCGCTCTAAGATGAATTTTTCCGCCCTCAGCGAATTCGGACTGCTCGAGATGACCCGCCAGCGCGTGCGTCCCAGTTTGCTATATACCTTCAGCGAGCCTTGCCCCGTATGCAACGGCATAGGCCGCGTCCAGGGACGGGATACCACGGTGACTAAGATCGAGCGGTGGTTCCGGCGCGCAAGGGCGGCATCCCGCCAGAGACGCTTCCTCCTCTATGTGCATCCCTCCGTGGAGGAATATCTTATAGAGGAGGACGGTTTCCGACTCAAACTCCTTCAGAAATCGGCCAAGATCAAAATTGATCTGAAGAAGGATCCCGATCTCCCCATCGAGGAATATCGAATTTTTTCCATGAAGAGCGGCGCGGACATCACGGATCAATTTAAGGCTTGACAGAAGGAGGGGTTCTGGTTATATTTAAAGTCTTTCTTGTTCACGATTCGGCGTATGTGAATTGTGAATTGTCAGGCTCATGCAAAAGTATTATCCGATGAGATTGTGTCATTGCGAGCGATAGAGAAGCAATCTCGTTTTGCAAGTGGCTATTATGTATTGTGGATCGCACCACGTACAGACTCGACAGGAGGAAAAATGTACGCCATAGCAAATATCGCAGGGACTCAGGTGAAGGTGCAACAGGGGGATAAAATCTGCGTGCCGAAATTGGATTTGGAGGTGGGACAGACCACTCAGATCAACGACATCCTGCTCGTCTCCACGAACGACGAGACCCGCATCGGCGAGCCAGTCATCCCAAACGCGAGCATACAGGCGAAGGTGCTCACTCACGGCAAAGAGAAGAAGATCATCGTCTTCAAGATGAAGCGGCGCAAAAAATACCGCAGAAAAAGAGGACACCGGCAGCTCTTCACGGAACTGCTGATCGAAAATCTTTCCATAGCGTAAAAATGAAAATACACCGCAAAGACGCAGCGTGCGTAAAGAAAAGGCAGGTTAAGGTTGAGAAGGGATGATCCTAACCTCAACCTTTGTCTTAATTGAAGTTCTCTGCGTTCTTTGCGTCTTTGCGGTAAAACCGTATCGAGGAGACCAAACAAATGGCTCACAAAAAAGGGGTTGGAAGCTCACGAAACGGCAGAGACAGTCAGGGACAGCGCTTGGGCGTGAAAAAATTCGGCGGACAACAAGTGCGCGCCGGAAACATCCTCGTCCGGCAGCATGGCACGAAAATCCATCCGGGCCAGAACGTAGGTCTGGGAAGGGACTATACGCTCTTTGCGCTCATTGACGGCCGAGTCACGTTTGAGGCGTTCGGCAAATCCAAAAAACGCGTCAGTGTGTATGCGGGATAGGACGGCTGTCGTCCTTACGCATCCTCATTTGCTGTTTTTCAGCGTTCTTTATATATTCCCGCCTCGTTCCCGCGCGCAGCATAAGGACGGAAAAAGGAGGACGCCAAAATGCTTCTTGGAACAATCGTTTGCGAGTTAATCGGTTTGGGCTTTCTCGTTGCCGGCTATTTTCTGGCGGTAAAGAAGGCCACGAACTTACTGACACTCCTTGCGGGATACGATCAACGGAGGGTGCATGACGAAGAGGCACTGGCGAGAATTACGGGACCGGTTTTGATGGTAATCGGCGCGTATCTGTGCCTTGCTCCGTTCTTGGCGGACCGATTTGGCCCGGACAGCGCATTCCTTCCGCTTGGCGGGCTGATCGTTTTGGGAGTGATCTTTGTAAATATGTACGGCAGACTGAAGGGCATTTTTTGAAGAAACTGATTTTTGCCAAAACGTGTGAACCAACGGCATGTTTGAAAGCTTCCCTATCGGTTTGTCTCAGGGGAAAAAAACACCGCGAATGCGGCGAATGGCCGAGGAAACTTCCATTTTCGTTCATTCGCGTTCATTCGCGGTTTGCCTTACGGAGCGTATAAGATGAAAATCAGCGTCATCGGTGCCGGCACCGTGGGCGCGACCACGGTTCAGCGTCTGGCCGAACAGGAACTGGCCCACCACATCGTCCTGATAGACATCCTCGAAGGCATCCCCCAGGGCAAAGCCTTGGATATGATGGAGTCGGCGCCCATCGGAGGCTGGGATGCCAACATCGTGGGAACAAACCAATACGACGAGGCAACGGACTCCGACATTGTGGTGATCACCGCCGGACTCCCGAGAAAGCCGGGTATGAGCCGCGACGATCTGTTGACCAAAAATGCGGCCATCGTCCGAAGCGTCACCGAAAAAGCCGCCGAGGCGGCCCCCGACGCCATGCTCATCGTGGTCTCCAATCCCCTCGATGCGATGGCTTACGTGGCGCTTAGGACCTCCGGCTTCGAGCCGCGCAAGGTGCTTGGCATGGCCGGCATATTGGACGCGGCCCGTTTTCGGTGCTTCATCGCGCGGGAATTGGATGTCTCCGTGCAGGACGTCACCGCGTTCGTGCTTGGGGGGCACGGCGACACCATGGTCCCGCTTCCCCGCTGTTCCACCGTGGCCGGCATCCCGCTTCCCGAATTGCTTCCCGGGGAAACGATTGCCCGTCTCGTCGAAAGAACCCGAAGCGGCGGCGCGGAAATCGTCGGCCTGCTCAAAACGGGAAGCGCGTACTACGCGCCTTCCGCGGCCGTGGTTTCCATGATCGAATCCATCGTCCGGGACCGGAAACGCATCCTTCCCTGCGCGGCCTATCTTCAAGGCGAATACGGGCTCCGGGACCTTTTCTTCGGGGTTCCGGTAAAGCTCGGTCAAAACGGCGCAGAGGAAATCATCCAAATTCCCCTTACTCCGGAGGAGCAACAAGCCCTGAACCGCTCCGCCGAACACGTCCGGGCGAACCTCGCCAGGCTCGATTTATGAAAAACCTCGCATCACAGCTTATGGAAAGTTCCCATGAAAATTTTTAGGACCATTCTCTTTCGTCAGAGGCCAGATCCCGGAAGAAAACGGAAGGGCTTCCGGCTTCTAAGTTCCGGCCTCTGTATTCTGATGGGCCTCAGTTGTCAACCCCGTAAGGAGGAGTCCCGGGGCGCCATTCTTGCCAGGGTCGGGGACGCGGTGCTGACCCTGGAGGAACTTGGAGCGTGTATTCCCGATGACCTTGCCGGCTCGCTGTCCTTAGACGATAAGAAACGCATGATCGAAAGATGGGTGGAGGAACAACTCCTCTATCAGGAAGCCCGGCGGCGCGGCATAGACCGGGAAGACCGGATCCAAAAACTCATCGAAAACTCGAAAGTAGATATCGTCGTCAGTGAACTGCTTCAACGATTAGATGACGACCACTCCCCCACCGACGACGAGTTGCTGCAATACTACAACGAGCATCAGGACGAATTCATACGAGAAGACGACGAGGTCTGGGCCCGCCACATACTCGTTGCGACGAAGGCAGAGGCCCGGCGTATCCGCGCCCGGATCCTCGCCGGAGAACCATTCGAGCAGCTCCTTCAGGAGCAATCCAAAGACCCCGCCACTATAGACAGCGGAGACCTCGGGTACTTCTCCAGAAAAAGCGCGGGCGATGACCTCTGGAACGCCGTCTCCCAGCTCCGCGTAGGCGTTCTTTCCAAACCCGTCAAAACCGAATTCGGCTACCACATCATCGAAGTCCTCGACAAAAAAAGGCAGGGAAGCCTTCGCGCATTCGATAAGGTCAAAGCGGACATTGTGGGCAAACGGTCTTTGATCAAACAGCAGGAGAAAGTTCAATCGCTCCTGAAAAAACTCAAAACGCAGACCGTCTGCGAAATCCACCTGAAGCCACTGGAAGAAATTCACTCCTCACCAAGCGAGGATTAACGCGCACGGCAAAGAACTTCAATAAACAATGAGCAAAGAGTAACGTGTAATGAACAATACCCCCCAAGCTGCTCGAAAAGGTTTTACGCATTGCTCATTGAGGTTTTTTTGCAGCGGGAAAGCATCTGCTATGAATGTAATAAAATGGTTCGTTCCGATTATTCTTGTCCTTTGTTTCACAGCGGCTTACGGCGAAGAGGAAGTATTGGATCGCATCGTGGCCGTGGTGGACGATCAGATCATCCTTCTTTCCGAACTGAAGGAGAACGTCCGTCTGGAGATGTTCAAACGAAAACTTTCTCCCGAACAAAATCAAGAACAGGCCAAAGCATTAGAAAGGGAAATCTTAGACGGGATGATCGCGGATCAGATCCTTTTAGTTAGGGCCAAAGAGGACAGTGTGCTCGTAAAACAGAAGGAAATTGACGAGGTCTTGCAGAAACAATTGACCCGCATCCGGGAGCAAGTCGGATCGGAGGAGGAATACCAGCGTCAGTTGGAAGCGAGCGGCGTCACGGAGCGCGACCTGAAAAAACGCTTTCGAAGAGAGATTCGCAACTATCTGATGAAGCAGAAGATGCTCGGCTCCTTAATGCAGGGAATCGTCGTCACCAACCGGGAAGTGGAAGCATTCTACGAGACGGTTAAAGACAGTCTCCCCGTCCAGCCAGAGCGGGTACACATCAGCCACATTTTGATCCGCCCCGAAGACCAGGACGCCCTCCTCAAAGCACGCGAAATCCTCACCCAGGCCAGAGATGGAGCCAATTTTGCACAGTTGGCCAAAAAATATTCACAGGATCCCGGATCCGCTGAACAAGGCGGCGATTTAGGCTATTTTGGACGGGGAACGATGCTGCCGGAATTTGAACAGGTCGCGTTTGCGCTCCAGCCGGGTGCGATCAGCGACATCGTGAAAACCCGTTTGGGCTATCATATTATCCGGGTGGAGGACCGAAAAGGCGACCAGGTTCACGCACGCCATATTTTGCTGATCGCCAATATCACGAAAAAAGACAAGCAGAAGGCCCTGAAAACCATCACTGAACTCCGGGAAAAAATCCAATCCGGAGCCGATTTTTCCGAACTCGCCCGCACCTTCTCAGACGATGCGACCAGCGCTTCGGACGGAGGAGACCTCGGATGGATTCCCGTGGAGCGCCTCCCGTCGGACTTCAAACCGGTGGTGGAACAGCTCGAGCCCGGTCAGGTTAGCGAACCCATCCGCAGTTCCTCGGGATACCATCTAATCCGTCTCAACGAGCGGGAAAAGGGAGGGGCGATCACCCTCCAAAGCGACCGCGCACTCCTGGAAAATCTTGCGCGCCAGCAGAAACTCAAAGAAGTCTTCGACCAAACGATCGAAAAGGAAAAAGCACGAATCTACGTGGACGTCCGGCTCGAGTAAGGTCCCCACCGTGCACCCACTCACCACTTACTAATCGCTAATAACGCCTTTCAGTTATGCGCATAGACGTTTACTTAAAACGGTGCGGCTTGATGAAACACCGCTCCCTGGCTAAGCGCGCTTGCGACAACGGCATCGTTCGCATAGAGGGTTTTCGGGCCAAACCGGGCAAGGAAGTACGAATAGGGCAGCACATCGCCATTGAGTTCCGGGACCGTCTTCTTCGGATCGAAGTCAGCGGAATCCCCGGAAAAAGCGTCCGCAAAAAAGAGGGCGATCAATTTTACCGCATCCTGAGCGATGAACCCAAATCACCATCTTCCTTTTAAGCCAGTTTTCGCTGGCTTTTTTTATGGAAACGTACCGGATAATCACACTCGACTTCCTGACGCTTGGCCACCACTCACCAATCACCAATCACCACTCACCACCGACCTATGTGGAGAAGATCCTTCGGAAGTTCGACTTACGGGATCCGAAGATACTCGACCTGGCGTGCGGCACGGGAACCCTCACGCTCGAGCTAACTGCCCGGGGGTATAAAGCCTCGGGAGCGGATTCCGCTCCGGAGATGTTGCGTATAGCCCGGAAAAAAGCCGAATCCTGCAGCTCTTCCGTCACTTTCTTCGAGATGGATCTTCGGACCGTACAGGGCGTTCCGACATACGACGTGGTGCTATGTCTTTACGACAGCATCAACTACCTCCTCTCCCTCCGGGACGTCGCATCCGCCCTCGCCGGCATAAGCGATCTCCTCCTGCCGGGTGGCTTGTTTATCTTCGATGTATGCACCGAAAACAACTCCCTGAAATACTTTCGGGATTTTACCGAGTGCGAACACGGAGACGGATTCTCGTACACGCGACACAGCTTCTACCGCCCAAGAGACCGGATGCAGATCAACGAATTTGAAATCCGCTTCGACGACCGGCCCGGACGATGGAACGAAACGCATCGCCAGAAAATCTATTCCTCGAACGAAATCCTCTCCGTGATCGAGGCGTCCCCGCTCGAGATGCTCAGAATGTACGACGACTCTTCCTTTCGCCCGGCCACGGATAATTCCGACCGGATCCACTTCGTGCTGCGAAAACCGCCTTTAACTTCGTCGTAAGACTTTTCTTGCGCCTTTGAATCACGCACAACGCGAAAAACAAAGCCCAAAGGCAATGGGACACGGATAAAAACGGATTTCACGGATCAAGCAAACCTGCCGTCAAAAACTGCTTCCTTCCACGTTTCACGCTCTACACCTCACGCTTTACGTTTCACGTTTCACGTTTTACGCCACGCACCAAAAATCCCTTCCCTCCTCCCATTCCCGCTCCCTCGCCCACTTCCGAATCAACGCCCGCGCGCCCCGGGAGGACACCGCGCTCAGAAGGAATCCGGCGCTGCCTCGGGTGGATGCCAGATCATCCGGTGCGATGACCGGAATCCCGCGCAAGGTACGTCCGATCTTCCTGGAATCCACATCCACAAACGCCGCGATCCGCACGCCCTCTCGCAAAAGATGCTTGGACAAACGCCGCCCCGTCTGTCCCGCTCCCCAGACGATCACCGATTCGGCTCCCTTCAACGGCCTCTGCGCCAGATAATGCGCCTTGGCCCGCAGAAAACGCTCCACCGCATACCGCGGATCCGTTCGCGACAAACGGTCTTGGTGCTCCCGCCAGAAATACAACACCTCCGGGACCTTGGCAAATCGCTTTCCAGCGAGGTGGTACCGCAGCCAAAGGTCGTAATCCTCCGGCCAGCCGTGATCTTCATATCCTCCCAATTCTATCAATTCCGTCCGCCGCATCATGGTCGAAGGATGCGCGAGCGGACTCTCGATGAAAATCTCCCGCACCATATCCTCGTGCGCGATCAGACTGTTCAGCCACGCCTCGTAGATCCTGAACCCCTCGCGGACACTTCGCTTCGGAAAACTCCGTACCAGACATCCCGCCACACTGACCTCCGGGTGCGCACGCATTAAGGCCACCTGAAGCTCGAAACGCCCTGGGTGCGACACATCGTCCGCGTCCATCCGCGCCACGAATTTCCCTCCGGCGCGCATCAGCCCCGCATTCAAAGCGCCGATCAATCCCACCCGTTCGTGAAAGATCGGCTTGATCCGGCGATCCCGCTTCGCCCACTGCTTGAGGATATTCGGACTCCCGTCGTCCGAACCGTCGTCCACGGCAATCACCTCGAAATCATCGAACGTCTGACGCAGCAAACTGCGCATCGCCGGATTCAAGGTCCCGGCGGCTTTGTAGATGGGGAGCAGCACGGATACGGTTGGGGTATGGGACATGAGGGTTTCCTTCATGTTCTGGGTTCTGGAGGAAGGCCGGAGAGATAGAGTTGGCTGCGTGATGCGTGAAGCGTAAAACGTGAGGATAAACCGGCAGACCACCATACCGAATATAGCGAAAGCGTGTCCGATAGTCAATAAGAAATCCCGGTTGGACAACGCATCCCAGACGCAAGGGAACCTCGTCTTAAAGCACCGCGCTGCTTCTGAAAAATATCTTCCCCCAAATGTGCCTTCACCTATAGAAAAGGGTTGACTTATGGGGCCATTTGCTTTATTTTTATCAAGATGATATACGTTATCTCTCGCTTTCACAAACGCATGTCCAAACCTACCAGGAGGTCTATTCCCTATGAAAAGAGCCATTCTTTCGGGCAACGAAGCCATTGCGCGCGGCGCGTATGAAGCCGGAGTGCAGGTAGCCGCGGCCTATCCGGGCACACCGAGCACGGAGATTCTGGAAAATCTCGTCACGTACGAAGGCATCCGATCCCAGTGGTCGCCCAACGAAAAAGTGGCCCTCGAGGTGGCCATCGGGGCCAACCTGGCGGGCGTGCGCGCCCTGGCGGCCATGAAGCACGTGGGCGTCAACGTAGCCGCCGACCCCTTGATGACGCTCTCCTACGTGGGCGTGCGCGGCGGACTCGTCCTGATCTCCGCGGGCGATCCCGGCATGCACAGCTCGCAAAACGAGCAGGACAACCGATTCTACGCCCGGCTCGCCAAGATTCCCATGCTGGAGCCTTCGGACAGCCAGGAGGCCAAGGACTTCGTGGGCATCGCCTTCGACCTCTCTCTAAAATTCGACACCCCGGTGATGATCCGGATGCTCACGCGGGTGTGCCACGGAAAGAGCGTGGTGAAACTCGGGGAGCCGCTTTCCGTCGAGGGAAGGGGATACGAAAAGAATGCGCGCAAAACCGTGATGGTGCCCGGTCACGCCCGGTTGCGACACGTATTCGTGGAAGCGCGCCGCAAAAAACTGGAATCCTTCGCGGACACGTTTCCCGAAAACCGAGTCGAAATGAACAGTGCCGAAATGGGCATCATCGCCGCCGGAGCGGTCTATCAATACGCAAAAGACGCCTTTCCAAATGCTTCCTTTCTCAAGCTGGGACTCACCTACCCGATCCCGCAGCAACGCATCCGGGATTTCGCGCAATCGGTGGAAAAATGTTACGTCGTAGAGGAACTGGAACCCTTCCTGGAAGATCAAATCAAGGCCCTCGGCATCGCGGTGATCGGAAAAGACGTGCTGCCCCGGACCGGAGAGTTTTCTCCGGAGATCATCCGGGCGGGGATTTCCGGAGAGGAACCCGTCCGTGAACCGGCCGCCTCCCTTCCGGCCCGGCCTCCGGTCCTCTGCGCGGGCTGCGGCCATCGGGGACTTTTCTACGTGCTGAAAAAACTGAAGCTGGTCGTCACCGGCGACATCGGCTGCTACACCCTGTCCGCGCTCCCTCCCTTGGAGGCGATGGACACGTGCATCTGCATGGGCGCCAGCATCGGAACCGCGATCGGGATGGAGAAGGCATTGGGAGCGGAAAACACCAAAAAAACCGTGGCCGTTATCGGCGATTCCACGTTCGTGCACTCCGGCATCACGGGGCTGGTCTCCGGCGATCCCACCGTGGAACTAAATTTCGAGAAGCTGGCTCAGGCCGTGGGCGTGAAACACATCCAGGTGGTGGATCCCTACGATCTGAAGGAGACCGAGCGCGTGGTTCGGGAGGAGACGGAGCGCGAAGGCCCGTCGGTGATCATCGCTCGACACCCTTGTGTGCTGATGACCAGGGAGCGTCATCCGGCCCTGCGCATTGACACGGAAGTATGCACCCAGTGCGGAATCTGCCTGCGTCTGGGGTGTCCGGCCATCTCCAAAGAGGCGGATCAAATTCGGATCGCTCCGGAATTGTGCACGGGATGCGGGATGTGCGCCGAGGTGTGCCCCAGGGAGGCGATAGTTCAAGCGTGAGAAGACGGAACCTGCGCCCCGGAAAGGAGGCATGATGTTCTGTCCAAAATGCAGAGCCGAATACAGGAAAGGAGTCGCCGAATGTGCGGACTGCCACATCCCATTAGTCCCCGAACTTCCCCCTGAGGATGAACCGGAAGAGATGGATTTTGAGCAAGTACTCGCCACGTTCAATCCCGCGGATATCGCGATCATACGTTCTCTCTTAGATGGCGAGGAGGTGGATTACTTCTTTCACGGGGAACATTTCAGCCGGTTGCGGCCCCTGGTGGAACCGGCAAGGCTGATGGTCGCGAAGGACCAGGTACAGAAAGCAACGGAGATCCTGAAGGACCTTGAGCTGACCTATATGGGTATCTCCGCATTTAT